>SKIG01000020.1 GCA_007116535.1 Psychroflexus sp. | reverse complement strand
CCTTCAATAGCATGCCTTGTAACATCTATATTGATATCGTGTGATTTTCCTCCTTCGTATAGTAGGCAAGGTATGCCCATTCCTTCGCAAGTGATGCGATAAGATTTTTTGATGTTTGGCGAATACACCGTAAAAGGAGCATTAAAGACTTTCGCAAGCTTGACGTCTTTGGTGTTTTGTTTAGCAATTCTAATTTGTGGTGCATTGAAACGAGCCGCTCCACCTGTATGAAAATCTAAGCAAACATCTGCTATTGGAAGAATTTCTTTCGTGAATTGATAAGCAAATCGGCTTGCTAAAGCTCCGTTTTTTGTTCCAGGGAAAACCCTGTTTAAATCTCTTCCATCAGGAAATTCTCGGGTTTTACTTATGAAGCCAAAAACATTTAGTACAGGAATACAAATAATACTTCCTTTGGTTGGTTTGTTAATGCCTTTATCTATAAGTTGACGAACGATTTCAACTCCGTTAATCTCATCTCCATGAATACCCGCAGTAATCAAAAATACAGGTCCTTTTACCTTGGATCGTTCAACAATAACAGGAATTTCAACTGAAGTATGCGTATGTAATCTTGCTGTGTTAAAGTTGATGCGGATACTTTTTCCAGGTGCAATTTTTTCACCTAACAAGTACATATTGTTTTTATCGTCTATAAATGGCTCTACACCCATAAATTGTGGTTTAAAAGCAGTAAAAATACAAAAAACACAGACAAACCAAGTATTGGCAGTAGGAACCCACTAAAAGAAACCTAATTTTGAAATTATAAAAGATATGCAAATGGCGTGTAAACTAATGTATATTAATTTGAAAATAGGCGAGTCTTTTTGTGCTTGCAAAAGCAGTAAAATACAAAGTAGAGATGCAAAGCCCGTTTCTTCTCTTGTACCAATTAATCCTAGCATGAATAGTACAAAGAATCCGTTTCTTAACCATTGATTTTTAATGAAAATGAAGATGAAAAATAAAATTTCTACAATGAGTATGATATAGGCAAAGTGTTGAGGTTCTATTGAAAAAAACCAGTTAGGATACGTTAGTTCTACAGGTTTAAATAGACTTTCATAGGAGCTAAACTGCTCGGTAAGCAAGGTTTCGTTTTTAGTAACCATAGTTTTACTTTCAGGAAAAAAACGTTGAAGGTGTCTAAAAAAACTTCCTCTTGCATTTAAGTAATATAAGCTTGATCCATCAATAAAAGCCTTGCTCAAAAACTTTTGAAGAACAGCAAAAAACATAATTATTGCTAGAAGAATTTTGGAATTCAGTTCTAAAATTTTCTTTGAGTCAAAACGAAATATGCTTGCAATAAGCATAAGCAAAACCAAGTATAATGTGACAAAAGTATGATTACCTGTATTGTAAAAATTAGTATAAATACCCACGCAAAAAAACGAAGCAACTAAGAGCCAAAATAATGTGTTTTTGAAAAACTCTCTTTGAACAACTACAATAACAAGTAAAAAAGCTGTTATCAAAAAAAGTAATGATGACTAAGTCCACGCGAATAGAGTAGTACAAAAATCAGTAGCATTTTGCTTGCTAACAGAAATATATCTTGACGGTTAATCAGCTGTAAAAATTTGTTCAAAAGCAACATAGAAGCTATGGGTTTTATTTTTTAAATCTATTTTGCGGAATAGTACCTGTATGACAACGGTATCACTATCTACTTCTAGATGCTCATATAAGGCTCTAGCATGTTTTTTGGAGGGCATGTATAGCAAGTCTTTTTGTAGATGAAATTTTTTCTTGAAGTCTGCATGTCGAATCATATCACCCGAAAGAATCTGATTATTTACTGCAATTACTGACTCACCTTGATTGATGTCTGTATACATACCAAAGCCACCACCTTTCCATCGCGACTGCATAGAAGTCTCAGTTTTATATAGTTGAATTGATGCAACTATCAAAACAATGAGAGGTAGTAAAAGAAATTTCAAAAATTTTTGAAGCATAACTAACTATATTATTACCAAAAGTACAAATTGTATTTTGACTCTATGGTTTTAATGCATTATAAAATATAATTTACAGATAAATTAGCTTCAGATTTATTTTCTAAGTTGAATTTAGGAAAAAGAATCAAATTAATTGAAAAAGTATTGGAGAGCCAACAGGTTTCTGAGCGAGCTTATTGATTGCTTTTTCTGAAAGTTGAAGTACTCTTGCATATCCGCCCGTGGTTTGTGCATCTCTCATCAAAACAATCATTTTTCCCGAAGGAGTTAGTTGAATAGTGCCCGGCTGAACAGGAGAAGTGATAATTTCCCGAGCCGAAAATTGCTTTTCATTTGCTAAAAAAATTGCCATTCGGTTACTTTGAGATTCTATGATATATTCACTAGAAAAAATCTGTTCTTGGACTTCGTTAGGTAAAAAATCAAATTCAGGTCCTTTGTAAACTTCTATTTCGGGTGTTTTGTAATAGTCAAAATCACACTGAAAATCAGGAGGGTTAAGCTTTTTCTTTTGAATATTTTTTAATTTAATCAAGCTTCCTTTTTTGATGATTAGCTGAGGACTTATCAGTGGATAAAAGCTTAAGCTTCCAAGAATTTTTTCTGCCTGATAACTGCCTTTTACAGCTAAATAACCTCTTACGGACTGAAATGTTCTTCCTATTTTTAAGATAGCACCTTTTTTAAAAAAGTGTTTTTTGTTTAGGGGGATAGGTATGTTGTTTTGCTCAAGTGAAAAACCAATTCCAACAACTGCCAACTCAATATCATCTAAAACTTCAAAACTAGGTCCTATGATAGTAAATTCAATGACAGTTTCGTCTTCTGGATTACCAACTAAATGATTAGCAAATTTCGCTAAATCTTTATCCATAGCGCCACTAAGAGGAACGCCAAGTTTACGAAAACCGTACCTCCCCATATCCTGAAATGTTGTTTGTAAGCCTGTTGATATAACTTTAAGCATCTATATTTTCAGTTTTTAGTTGATAGCCACCTTTGTTTAAATCATTTTTAATCGCATCAAACTCTGCTTTAGTGATTGAATAAAAACGCATACTGTCTCCTGCTTTAAGTAAATTAGGTTTCTTTTTGTGTGTATCAAAAAAGATTAACGGACTCTTGCCGATTATATTCCAACCGCCGGGGGAATCTAAGGGGTAAATTCCTGTTTGCTTTCCTGCAATTCCAATAGCCCCCTCTTTAACCAAGCTTCTTGGAGTTGATTTTCGTTTTATACTAATTTTTGGGTCAAGTCCTCCTAAGTAAGGAAAACCTGGCAAAAACCCCAAAAAGTAAACTCTATAAATAGCTGAAGTGTGCTTCTTAATTATTTCTTTAGGTGTTAGTTGAAGTAGGCTAGACATTTCATGTAAATCAAGTCCAAATTCTTCATCATAACATACAGGAATATGAACTAATCTAGATTTCGTAAGTGAATGTTCTTTTTTTGGATTATCAGTTCTGAAATGTAAAATCCAGTCATTAACATCGACCTTATCCTTGAAATAAATTACCAAAGAAGCATATGCGGGAACAACTTCTATAATAGTTTCTGAGAAGTTAACTTCAATCCATTCTTGAAAGGTCAATACCTCAATATGTGTTTGATGTGAAATTTCAGCATTCCACTCAAACAAAACAGCTTGTTCACCAAAGCGACTTATTTTAGGAAATTCTCTCACGCAACTTGTATATTGTGTTCTTTTAAATGTTGGTGTATATAATGAAGAATATCTAAAGAATGTTCATTGTCACCATGTATACAAAAGGTTTCTGCATACAAAGGTACTTTTGCTCCGTTGATGCTTGTTACTTGGTTTTTTGTGACCATCTCAACTAGCTGCAAAAGGCATTTTTGAGGTGACACTATCAATGCATTTGGAAGGCTTCGAGGAGCTAATTGTCCGTTATCTGTATAGCTTCGGTCAATAAAAGCTTCAAGTTTCAAAGTGAATTTTTCTTGTATAGTTTCAGTAAATAATGATTTTGAAGGATGGTAAATAGTTGTTGTTGTGGTTACAGCTTCAATAGCTCTCAAAACAAGTTGATTTATTTTTTCGTCTGTTGCCGAGAGATTGTAGAGTGCGCCGTGAGGTTTAATGTGATTTATGCGTACGTTTTCTTCTTTGCAAATGTTGAAAAAGTCATTCATTTGTTTGATTAGGCTTTCAAACAAGATATTTTCTTCTATTTCCATCACTTTCCTTCCAAAATTTTCAGTGTCAGGAAATGAAGGATGCGCGCTCACTTTCACATGATGTTTTTTGGCTAAGCGAATAGTTTTACGCATGCTAACTGTATCGCCAAAATGTCCTCCACAAGCGATATTGCACGAGGAAATCATCGGCATTAGTTGAGCATCATAAAGAAAACCCTCACCCAAATCTGCATTAATGTCTATGGCTTTTGTCATGCTTAAAAAATATTCCAATCGAAAACTCGGTCAAGGCTTCGTATACTTAAAATTAAGGTACATAAAACGATGAGTATACCAAAAATATTCTGAATAGTTGAATTTACATTTTTACCCAATATCTTCTTTTTGTTCATTATCCAAACTAAGAAAGAGGCAACTACAGGTAGTAAAATACCGTTGGCTACTTGTGCAAATTGAATAATTTCTATTGGGCTTAACCCTATAGAAGAAATAATAACGCCTAAGAAAAGAATAAACATCCAAACAGACCTGAATTTTTTTGACTTCATTCCACCTTTCCACCCAAAGCATTCTTTGGCAACATATGCCGCTGCTAATGGAGCTGTAATAGCAGAACTTATTCCTGCTGCGAACAATCCAAGACTTAAAAAATATGCTGCAAAATTGCCAAACAAAGGCTGTAACCCCAAGGCTAAATCACCTGCATTGTTAATGTTTGCACCTTGAATGGCTGCGCCACATATAATGATTCCCATGGACACAATTCCTCCTAAAACAATAGCAATGAAACTATCTACTTGAGCAGTTTTCAAAGCACTTACATTGTTCCATTTTTCCTTTACTAAAGCCGCGTGTAGAAATAAATTGTAAGGTACAACGGTAGAACCTACCAAAGCAATAATAGCAAGAAAACCTTCTTCAGGAATTTTGGGAACAAATATGTGCTTCACTAAAACACTAAGATTAGGTTTGGTAAGTATAGCTG
>SKIG01000175.1 GCA_007116535.1 Psychroflexus sp. | reverse complement strand
TGAAGATTTTTCTTTTGCTTCCGCTGAGTTTAATTTTATTCGCCTTACTAATTTGGTTAGGCGCTGCTAAGTTGCTTTATATTCCGAAGCAAGCAGCCAATCAACTCGGATGGCAAATAGAAGAAACGAGCGCATGGCAAAGTTTAGCTGAAAGTTTCCCCGGCATTGGTAAAGAGTTTATGCCAAGTCTTGACGAAGGAAGTTTTCTGCTTATGCCTACAACTATGCCACATTCGGGTGTAAGTTACAATACAGAAGTGCTTCAACTTTTGGATATTCTTACGGAAGAAATTCCCGAAGTAGTCAACAGTATTGGCAAACTTGGAAGAGTCGAATCTGCCTTAGATCCTGCGCCGATTTCGATGTTTGAAAACGTGATTAACTACAAGCCTGAATTCATTTTCAATGAACGAGGAAGAAGAATCCGCTACCAAGTTGATAAGTACAAGAATTTTGAACTTAACAATCGACTTACTTTTGAAGGTGGAAAAGTCTATTTTTCAACAAAAGAATTCGCTTTTGTAGATGAAGAAAACCAACTTCTTTCGGAAGATTTTCAAGATAAAAATATGGTTTCATTTTTAGAGGAAACCAAAAATTACCTCATTGAAGACGATAAGGGAATTTTCTTCAGAAATTGGCGGCCACAGATAAAAAACACCAACGATATTTGGAATGAAATCGTAGCGGCAACCAAAATTCCCGGAGTAACTTCTGCACCGAAACTTCAACCTATAGAAACAAGGCAAATTATGCTACAAACGGGTATGCGAGCTCCTATGGGAATCAAAGTTTTTGGAAGTTCATTGAGTGAAATTGAAGCTTTCGGCATTGAATTAGAAACTATTCTTCGGGAAGTGCCTAGTTTGCGTTCTTCTGCGGTAAATGCTGAGCGTATTGAAGGAAAACCTTATTTGCATCTTTCGATTTTGCGTGACCAAATTGCCCTGTATGGTTTGAGTGTAGAAGACATTCAGCAATACATCGAAATGGCTGTTGGAGGTATGCCCATGACAACAACTGTAGAAGGTCGGGAGCGTTACGAGGTGCGTCTGCGCTATCCTCGAGAACTGCGAACTACACCCGAAGATATTGCTCAAATACTGATAAGCGCACCCAACGGAAACCAAGTAGCTTTGGGGGATGTGGTGGAAATTTCGTACCACAAAGGACCTTCTTCCATCAAGAGTGAAAATACGTTTATGGTAGGTTATGTGTTTTTCGACAAACAATCCGACGTAGCAGAAATTACCGCTGTTGAAGATGCTCAAAAAGCAATCAACCAAGCCATAGAGAGCGGAGAGCTTGTCGTTCCAAGTGGTATGAGTTACGAGTTTGCAGGAAATTACCAAAACCAAATTCGTGCAGAACAACGCTTACAGCTCATCATCCCCATAGTTTTGGCAGTAATTTTCCTGATTTTATACCTTCAATTTAGATCGGTTAGTGTAAGTGTGATGGTTTTTCTAAGTATTGCTCTTGCATTTAGTGGTGGGTTTATTCTTCTGTGGGCGTACGGATTCGATGGCTTTCTGAATATACACATCATGGGAGAAAACCTTCGGGATATATTTCAAATTAGTCCTATTAATTTAAGTGTCGCCGTTTGGGTTGGTTTTATTGCATTGTTTGGAATTGCAACCGACGATGCGGTGTTGATGGCGACTTACCTCAAGCAAAGTTTTCAAAAAAGAAAGCCTGAACAACTTGAAGAACTCAAGCAAAGTATAATTAGAGGAGCCGAAAGACGCATTCGACCCGCGGTAATCACCTCGGCAACAACGATCATTGCCTTGCTTCCTGTATTGACATCTACAGGAAAGGGTTCCGAAATCATGCAACCCATGGCAATTCCCGCTTTTGGGGGGATGATTATCGCTTTGGTGACTTATTTCTTGCTTCCTTGTTTGTACTTTTTGTATCAAAAAAAGAAGCTTGATTAGAAGATGTATAGCTATAAATTGATTAAAAAAAATAACATGATACGATTCATTAATTACCTTGTTAAATTTGCGTTTACAGGAATTTTTCTCTTGCTGATAAGCACGTTTTCGCAGGCACAAAGTTTAGCTGAACTTCAGGTGATTGCCGTAGAAAACAATCCCGGAATTCAGTCGAGCTACAAGCGTTTTGAAGCAAGTATGGAGCAAATTCCACAGTCCAATACCTTAGAAGACCCAATGCTAGGAGCAGGTTTTTTTATTCCTCCAATGGAAACATTCATGGGGGAGCAGGTTTTTAGCCTTAGTCTTTCGCAGCAATTTCCTTGGTTTGGAACATTGAAGGCCAAAGGTGAAGCCGTTGCTTTGCAAGCGGAAGCAAATTTTCAGCAATTCATCAACCAAAAAGCATTGCTTGAATTTCAAGTCGCAGAGGCCTATTATCCGCTTGCTGAAATTGAAGCACTCCTCGAAATTGAAGCAGAAAATCAGAAACTATTGACTTCAATATATGAGATTGCCAACAATCAATTTGAAAACAACTCGCTTTCAATCAAGCAGCTTTTTGAAATTGAAATGCAATTGGAAGAAAGCAAGACTTCGACTAAATTACTGCTTCAACGCCAAAAATCCTTGCAAGCAAAAATGAATTCACTACTCAATAGAAATACTTTTGAGAAGCTAGTTATAGAAGCTTTAGATAGTGATGATTTTGACCTATTACTAGATGCGGAAATTGACAATCATCCTCTGTTGAAATCGCTTCAACACCAAGAGGAGAGCTACTTAGCGCGAGAAAAAGTGGCGAGAAAAAGTGCCATGCCTAAAATTGGTATTGGTGTTGAATATTGGTTCATGAATGATTTTTCGATGAATGGAATGTCTTACGAAGGAATGAATATGCTGATGCCTATGGTAAATGTTTCCTTGCCAATTTTCAATAAAAAATACAAAGCGGCAAAAAAGGAAGCGCAACTAATGCAAGAGGCGAGTCAACTAGAATACCAAAATCAATTCAATTTGCTTTCAGCCCAAGTGCAAACACAGCAAGCAGCTATCGAAAGTCAACTAGAAAACTTGAACTTACTGAATTTCAAACTACGTAAAACAGAACAAATTTTGGAATTGAGCTTCAACGAATTTGAAAATGACTTGGGAAGCCTCGCAGATTTGCTATCGGTACAGAAGAATTTACTTCAGCTTAAAGAAACAAAACAAATCACCCTTACTAACTTAAAAATCGCAGAAGCGGAATTGAAATACTTAGCGAATGAAGAGTAAGGAGTAAAGAACCTGCCTGCCTGCATGCGCTAGTCAGGCAGGAATTAATACCGTGAGTATAGCGAACGGGACAACCGACAACCTGCCTGCGTGCGCAAGTCAGGCAGACCGAAAACAGACAACAGATAACCGAAAACAGATAACCGAAAAAAACAATGAAACAAAATATAAAAAAAATCGGAACTTATGCCTTAATCCTTGTGGTGGGGCTATTTTTAGGGAAGTGGATTTTTAGCACTTCCGAAGACAATCACAAACATGAACATTCGCATGAAAGTTCGCCGGAAACAGTCAAAGAGGAAATTTGGACATGCTCCATGCACCCCGAAATCAGGGAAGACCAACCCGGCGATTGCCCTTTATGTGGGATGGATTTAACTCTGCTTAACGATGACGGTTCAGGCGATCCAAACGCAGTTCGTATGTCGGCTAGGGCGCTTCAATTAGCAAAAGTAGCCACAGGCTTTCCAACCAATGCTCCCTCCGAGAAAAGCGGACTAACTCTCGACGGTAAGTTGATGTTCAACGAACAGAAAAAACAAAAGTTGACAGCTGATTTCCACGGAAGAATTGACCGCTTATACATAGATTTCGACGGGCAAGAAGTAAAAAAAGGCCAAGTAGTTGCGGAGGTTTATTCCCCTGAATTAGAAACTTTACAAAAGGAATTGCTTATCGCCTACAAACAAAAAGATGAAAATGAACGTTTGTATAATGCCGCTGTAAGTCGTCTGCGCAAGCTCAACGTAAGTCAAACTGAAATCGACCAATTGATCAGTGGCAAACAAATTGAAGGCTTGCTCAAAATTCGTTCACCTTTTAATGGAGTGGTAAACAACCTAAGCGTAAGGCAAGGAAACCACCTTGAACGTGGGGATTTACTTTTTGAAGTCGAAAATATAGATGAATTGTGGGCTACTTTTGAAGCTTACGAACGAGACGCCAACCAAATCAAAGTTGGGGACTCAATTATCTTTACAACGCGAGCTTTTGCAGGAAGAAAATGGAAAGCTAAGATCAATTTTATTTCTCCTACACTTCGTGAAAATCGCAGAACTTTTACCGTCAGAGCCAATGTTGCAAATACGGATGGATTACTAAAGCCTGCCTTTATTATTCAAGGACAACTTCAACGGAAAACGACTGATAAATCAAGTATTTGGGTACCTAAGTCAGCAGTTTTGTG
This sequence comes from Psychroflexus sp., assembly GCA_007116535.1. Lineage (GTDB taxonomy): Bacteria > Bacteroidota > Bacteroidia > Flavobacteriales > Flavobacteriaceae > Psychroflexus. Next base: position 723 of record SKIG01000175.1, on the reverse strand, counting down.
GACCGGCAAACGCTCGGTAGTATATGAGCAAGTTTTAGAAGAAGAAGCAAGATTGAGTTTTGTGATGAAAGAAGTTTCTACAGGTGAAGTCTCGGGTGAGTATATCGAAATTTTAGAAGGGATAGACCTGAACACAGAAATTGCGATTCATGGTGTGTTTTCTATCGATGGAGCTGCACAAATTGCTGCAAAACCAAGCATGATGAACCGTAGAGAAAAAAAATCAAGTAGCGTTTCAATTAATTGGCAGGAGGTGAAAATTAACAACGAGACACTAAACCACGTGCTTGAGAATTACCTTGCATTAAAAGAATCACTTGCAGAAGACGAAGACAAAAATTCAATCGTCTTAGCCAAGGACTTTTTAGCGAATGTAAAAAAGTTAGATTTTAGCGATGAAGAAGCAAAAGAAGGCTTAACACAGTTAGTAAAAGACGTTTCTACATCAAAAAATATTGATATGGCGAGGGTTCATTTTCAGTTTCTTTCGGACGCATTGATTGAGTTGGTTAAGGTCAATAAAAAATCAGAAAAGAAATTATTCCTTCAATATTGCCCAATGGCGGATAACGACAATGGTGCTTTTTGGTTGAGTGAAGAAGAAGAAATCAAAAACCCATATTATGGGAGTATGATGCTGAGGTGTGGTACGATTGAAGGGGAGTTTTAATCTTTAGTTTTCTTTTAAAAAATAATCCCGAACCTTAAAAGATTCGGGATTTT
>SKIG01000035.1 GCA_007116535.1 Psychroflexus sp. | reverse complement strand
TTGCTTCCAGGAACAACTTTAGTTCCTAATTCAGGTACTTTTCCGTCTACGGTTATTCTGTTTTGTTGCAGTAGCTCATCAGCTTTTCTTCGTGAACAAAAGCCAATTTGACTCAAGTATTTATTGATTCTTACAGGTTTGTCTTCTTGCATAGAATTAGTTTATAAAGTCAATAATTGCTTGATGTATATCGTCTCTGTTGAGTGAATGTCCGCCACCTTCTGTTTTTATCATGCTTACATTTTGTAGGCCATTTTGCAAATCATAGGCTTCTTGAATAGGAACAACTTTGTCGTAAGCATCATGAATAAGTAAGCTTGGTGTTGAAATATGCTGTGCAAATTCTGCTCCGCAAAATTCATCAAAAGTGTACCCAAATTTCTCTTGGAAGTACAACTCTAAATCGTTCATGATACGCTGATTTAAACCCAGTATTTTCTTGAGATCATAAAGAATTTTCTTTACTTCTGAAGGAGCGCCAAGACTAACAATTTTTTCAAGTTGAGGAGTTGGAAATTTGAATTCATTGAATAAAATACTCAATCCACCCATGCTGTGACCTATAAGAATACTTGGTTTGTATAACTCTATCATTTGCTTCAAGCAATTGGCATACAAAGGCACATTGAGTAATCTTCCTGAAGAATAACCTTGTGCAGGCGCATCAAAAGCATATACATTGTAGTTTTCTTTTTGAAGAAATTTAACTAAATTTTTCCACCTCCCGGAATTAGAATCCCATCCATGCACAAGTAAAACCGTTCTCCCCTTTCCTTTCCAATGATACGTTTGAATCTTGTATTGCTGAAAATTGACAACCTCGTGTTTTGATTTTTTAAGGAACTCGACATGTTTGGGCAAAACTTTTCCACCACGAGGTGTACAAAAAACACGATAGGTTTTTTTGACCGCTTTGTTTTTGTTAATTCGATACAATGAGTTAAGGCGGAATCCAATGATTTTAGGTAAGTATTTTTTTATCAGTTTCAACAGTTAAGAGCTTTTGTGACTAATTTATTTTATTTGGACAATAGTGACCTACCGCTATTATTTGTTTTCTTTTGCCTCTTCTTCAAAACTTAACCAAAAAAATTGGAACGGAGCATCATCAGGAATTTGATTGGCTTCTATTGTAAGATCAACGTCATACCTTATTTCTGAGGGAAGGTGCTTTTTATTAATAGAAACATACATCCCAAGCTCATCAACACTTACAATCACATTGCTTATTGCATTTTGAATACTTGAAATAGTATAATTTTCATAAATATCTTTAAACGTAGCTTTTGGACCAAGTCCTTTTTTTGTTTTAAATTCAGCTCCCATTAGCCTAGCTTGCTTGAATGTGGATGTTGAATCACCGTTTTTTCTTGGTTCTAAAACTGCGATTAATTCACGGTTTTTGTTGTAAATCTCTAAATCCTGTTTCTTCGTGTTGAAGCGATTACTTAAATTAGTTTTCACCAAAGAGTCATTTGGAAAGAGTGATTCAATTTGACTCATAGTTGTATTTCCTGTTACCGCTCCGATTTTGTTTTTGTCGATTAAATAAGGAGATTCTTTTTCGCAACTCATCATCGCAATACAAAGACTTACTACTAAAAATATTTTTTTCATGGGTTTGTTGATTTAAATTTATTATATACTTACAACTTTTAAAATGATAACTTATTTCAAAGCACTTGCAAAAATAAGCAATATTAGCCCGAAAAGTTCATTCATAATGCATTGATTTTTTATAAGACAATCAAATCAACATTCAGTAAATAATCATTTTGATTAGCGGATTTCCGGATTTATTGAAGACATTTTCTTTTTTTTTACTGGACAAAAGAAAAACATTATTCTCACGTTAAACCTATTGTAAACTTATTTGTCAAAGTATTGAATTATTACCAAAAACAATCACAATAATCACTATTTAATGAAGTTTTTCCTTAAAATTCTGTTTTTGCTTTTATGCACCAATATTTTTTCACAAGATTATTCTGTAAAAGGAAAAATAATCGACAAACTTACAAACGAACCCCTTCAATCTGCGACAATATATACCGAGAGAACAAAAGACTCATTGCTTTTGAATTACACTATATCAGACCAAAACGGAGAGTTTTTGTTGGATGGTAGAACAAGAGAGGAGGAACTTAATTTTTTTATTTCATTTACGGGTTTAAAAACAATTTCTCAAACTATCAAAATAGCTGATTCGCCAATTGATTTAGGTACCATCCTGATGGAAGAAGACGATAATCAGTTAAGTGAAGTCGTTATTAAATCAATTAGGTCTCCTATTACACTAAAAAGAGATACGCTAGAATTTAATGCCTCTTCCTTCAATACTAGAGAAAATGCTAACTTAGAAGAGACCCTGAAGCAATTACCCGGAATAGAAGTAGATCCACAAGGAAATATTACTATTAATGGCCAACCTGTAAATCGAATTCTCGTCAACGGGAAAGAGTTTTTTGGTGACGACCCCAAGATTGCTACAAAAAATTTACCCAAGGAAATTATTGATAAAATTCAAGTAGTTGACACAAAAACGAGAGAAGAGGAATTTACAGGAAAAGCAGGAGATTCAGAAAATAAAACAATAAATGTAACCATTCAAGAGGATAAAAATAAAGGCTACTTTTCTCGTGCGACAGCAGGCGTAGGAACCGATGATCGGTATGAGTCTAGCGGAATTTTCAATTCATTTAAAGGAGATAGGCGCTTTAGTATTTTGGCAGCAGCAAATAATATCAATAGTCCAGGCTTTAGTTTTGATGAAGTCTTTGATGCTCTTGGTTCCAACATACGTTCGGGTAATTCTCTAAATGTGCTTAATTTTGGTGGTGGCGACAACGGTATTACCACCTCTCAAACACTTGGAGGTAATTATACTAACGAGTGGAATGGTGGAATGTACGATTTAACAGGCGATTACTTTTACGGTGGAACAGACACCGAAAACAGAACGCAAATACTACGAGAAGTAATTTTACCAGACCGAAGTTTCTTTACAGAATCTGAAAGTTCCTCTCGAGTTAGAAACGATTCGCATCGATTTTCTACTCGCTTTGAAGTCAAGCCTGATTCAATGACACGTATTTCATTTGAACCAAATATCAGTTTCAACATAGGTGAAAATGAATCTGAAAGCCTTTCTTTTTCAAGAGATGAACAAGGAAACCAAATCAACTCTGCGGAAACTAGAAATATACAGGAAAATACCAATGCAAATTTTGCAAGTACACTTACATTTACAAGAAGATTTTCCAAAAAGGGGTCGTATGTTAGTTTGAACTTTTCTAATCGAAATAACCGCAGAGACAATGAAAATTTCTTCTTTTCTGAACGAATTATTGCAGCTACTAATGAGGTAGATGTTCAAAATCAGTTTATCAATGTAAGTGATGAAACAGATAGGTATACAGCCTCAGCAACTTACAGAAGTGTTCTCAAGGATGAATTGTTTTTGGATATTTCTTACCGTTTTGAAACCGACAGAAACGAAAACTTAAGAGAAGTATTTGACTTTGAAGATGCTAGTCAAAACTTTACAGACTTCAACGAACATCTTAGTAGTTCCTTTCGTTCTCGAGGTCAAATACATACACCAAATGTAGGGATAAACTTTGAAGGAGATAAAGTTAGAACAGGAGCTAGTTTTGGTTTGTTGAATTCGAGCATTACAACAGAAGATTTAAACGGTGGCGGAGGTTTTAGCAATAGCTTCAATAATTTGTTTGCCAGTACATTTTTAAGATATAATTTTTCGCGTTCAAAATCATTTCGCATTTCGTACAGAAACAATGCGAGCATTCCAAGTATTCAACAATTACAACCTGTTGAAATTATTACCGATCCATTAAATATTCGTGTGGGGAATCCTGATTTGAATCCATCCTTTACACAAACTTTTCGATTGAGATTCAATAATTGGAATTACAGAACGCGCACAGGATACAGTATTTCAGGTAATTTTTCTAATACCGACAATCAGGTAGTTCCATTTTTGACTACAGATGAAAATTTGGTAAGAACAACAACTTTTACAAATGTAGATGGCGTTCGCAATGCCAGCTTATTTTTATTTTACAACAAACGCTTTCAAACGGAAGGAACCGATATCTATCGCTATAATTTATCTATGTCGACACGCTACAATAGAAATGTAGGTTTTAGTAATGAAGTTTTGTTCAAATCAGATTTATACACCGTTTCTCCTGGAGCTTCATTTACCTATGAAAAACCTGATTTTATTTCGTTGAATCCGGGAGTAAGATTGAATTATAACAACACTATTTATGACATTTTTTCTAATCGAGATGAAAATTTTACCAACACGGAAGTATATCTTGAAGCAACATTATTTTGGCCAAAAGGGATAGTGTTTGGAAACGATATTTCTTACTTTAGATTTGGAAATGTTTCCGATGCTTTCGACAGTACTTCTTTGTTGTACAATGTTAGTATTGGTTACACTTTTTTGAAAGATCAAGCTACTTTTAAAGTGAAAGTTTTCGATTTATTTAATCAAAATATTGCTACACGAAGAACCACAGGAGACGACTTCATTCAGGATACGAACCAACTGATTTTAACGAGGTATGTGATGTTTAGCTTCACTTTTAAATTGAGTAATTTTGGAGGAGCAAAACCTAGCGAAGGTAGAAGACGTGGAGGATACAGAAGAAGTAGGTTTTAATAGAAATAAATTTTATCCCAAACGTTCAATTTCACGCCATAGATTATCTTCGTTAGGAAGAGGAGCTATAAGCTCAATACTTTCTTTTTTTACCGGATGTTCAAACTTTATTTTTAGTGCGTGAAGGTGAATACTTGCATCTTGGTTACTTCTGTTGAAACCATACTTCAAGTCGCCTTTTATTGGGCATCCAATGCTAGCTAATTGACTTCTTATTTGATGGTGTCTACCTGTCTCAAGTTCAATTTCCAACAACGTGTAGTTGGTCAATTTTGCTTTAGTTGAATAATGAAGTATTGCTTTTTTTCTATTACTTGTGTTTTCAGCGTATGCGTAGGATTTATTTTGCTTTGTGTTCCTTTGCATGTAATGAATTAGTGTATCTTCAATTTTCGGTGGTGGATTTTTGACTACCGCCCAATATGTTTTGTGAATTTCTTTTTCCTGAAGCATTTTATTTAGACGCGGTAATGCCTT
>SKIG01000220.1 GCA_007116535.1 Psychroflexus sp. | reverse complement strand
CCTATTAAATATTTTTGAAGACTATTAGTTTGAACTGACTCAATCTGATCAGAATAGGCTTTAAGGTGCTCAACTTCGTACATTGGGGGTAATTCAATGCTGTTTATGAAACCCGCACCTGATTCTATAAAGTCATCATCACATGACCAGATTAAAAATGTTATACTGAAAAAAAGTAAGTATATAAGGCTTTTGTTTTTTGGCATTTCTTTATTCTTCAACTTGTAAGACCTCTTTTAGGTAAAATTCTTGATATGGATTAGAAAATTCTTCTCTTTTTGTATATGGAAGAAGAGGTAGTTGTAATTCTTCAGCATATTTCAAAAGTTCTTCAGAAACATTTTCAGAGCCAAGAATTACTGCGTCAGAATGCTGTAATGAAAGCTTCATGAGGTTGGTATAATTTGGTTCCTCAGTAAATACAACAGCATCATCCTCAATTCCATCAAAAAGTACTTTCTTTTTCATGTCTTTAGACAACGTCCCTTCAAAACTTTCATTGTATAAAGAGGTGACAATTTTTGATTTTTTGAACAACGGCTCATTACCGTAGTAATTTTTTAAATAGAGAGGAACTAAAGTAGAAAGCCACCCATGTACATGAATGATATCAGGGCTCCAATTTAATTTTTTCACTGTTTCAATAACACCCTTAGCAAAGAAGATGGCACGCTCATCATTATCTTCAAAAAGTTGCCCTTCTTCATCTGTAAAGGTGGCTTTTCTTTTGAAATAGTCTTCATTGTCTATAAAATAGACCTGCATTCTTTCTTTTGGAATAGATGCAACTTTAATAATAAGGGGCATATCTAAATCATTGATAACCAAATTCATCCCGGAAAGCCTTATTACCTCATGTAATTGATGTCTTCGTTCGTTTATATTTCCAAACCTCGGCATAAAGATTCTAGTCTGTCCGCCTAATGAATTAACCATCTTGGCAGCTTCAAAAGACATTGTAGAAAGCTCATTTTCAGGCAAGTAAGGTGTGACTTCAGAAGATACATAAAGTATGCGCTTATCATTCATAAGTTTTAGTTATGTTATTGATTTACTTTAAAAAACGTGCAAATTTACGAAATTTTATGCGGATTGACACTAAAATATTAGTTTTGCACTGAATTTATAAATATCTAGTGTGCTTTTTACTACTGCAAGTAAGCTAAGCGAAAACCTGAAAAATTTTCGTTCTTCAACAAAAAAAATTGGTTTTGTTCCTACTATGGGAGCACTCCACTCGGGGCATATGTCGCTTATCACACAAGCGCATCAACAAACTGAAGTGGTTGTTGTCAGTATATTTGTGAATCCTACTCAGTTCAATAATTCATCTGATTTAGAAAAGTATCCAAGAAATTTAGAAAAGGATATCAATTATATTAATGAGAATTATCCAAATACTCTTATTTTTGCACCCGCAATTGAAGAAATGTACACAAGGGGGTGCCAAAGTGAAAGTTTTGATTTTGGTGAACTAGAAAAAGTAATGGAAGGTGCTTTTAGACCCGGACATTTCAATGGAGTTGGAACAATTGTAAAAAGACTATTTGAAGTTGTTCAACCCGATATTGCTTTTTTTGTAGAAAAAGATTTTCAGCAATTAGCAGTGGTAAGAAGGTTGGTAGAAATAACGAAACTGCCTGTTAAGATTGTAGGTTGCGAAACCGAGAGAGAACCAAATGGCTTAGCTAAAAGTTCAAGAAACGAAAGGCTTTCTGAAACAGCACGAGAAGAAGCAAAAGTTATTTTTCAATCGCTAAGCAAATTGAAATTTGCCTTCAATGATAAATCTCCTAGAGAGTTGAAGGATATGTTTGAAACAGAACTTGAATCGAACACCAAATTTGAATTAGAGTACATACAAATAGCAGATGAAGAAACACTGCAGCCTGTTGAAGAATTTGAAAAAGAAAAAAAATACCGAGCTTTTACAGCTGTTATTGTTGAAGAAGTAAGGTTAATAGATAATATAGCATTAAACTAAAAGTATGTTTGTACACATTGTAAAATCAAAAATTCATCGCGTAAAAGTCACGGGTGCTGATTTAAATTATATTGGTAGCATTACCATTGATGAGGATTTGATGGATGCCGCAAATATTATTGAAGGAGAAAAAATTCAGGTGGTCAACAACTCCAATGGAGAGCGTCTAGAAACTTACTGTATTCCTGGGCCAAGAGGTAGCGGCGAAATTACTTTGAATGGTGCTGCAGCTAGAAAAGTTTCCCCCGGAGATATTCTTATTCTTATGGCGTATGCAATGATGCCTTTTGAAGAAGCCAAAACATTCAAACCAGCTTTGGTTTTTCCAAATGATGATAATTTACTAAAGTAAGTTTCATCAATTCTTATTGTCTTTTTGAATGACATATTCAATAGGCTGAAACATCAATTTTAAGAATGGTTATTTCAAAAAAAATAAAGCAGCTATTAAAAGTATATTTACCTTTAGTTATTGGTTTATTTTTGTTGGTATACTCCTATTTTAGTACTTCACCAGAAGAGCGATTCAAAATTTGGACAACCATAAAAAATGCTAATTTTTTCTGGATAAGTATTTCACTTTTATTTGGATTTATCTCTAATTATTCAAGGGCCTTGCGTTGGAAATATATGCTTATTCCGCTTGGCTGCAAACCAAGAATTACAAATAGTTTTTTTGCTGTAATGTTTGGTTATTTGAGTAATCTTGGTATACCTCGTTCGGGAGAAGTTTTACGCGGTGCTACTTTAGCAACTTATGAAAATATTTCATTCGACAAGTCTTTTGGAACAATTGTAGCCGAAAGAGTTGTTGATATGTTAATGCTTTTGCTAATTATAGGCGTTACCGTTTTAATGCAAGCAGATGAGATATTTCAGTTTTTCACAGATTATTCAATCAATTTGTGGTTTGGCATTGTAGGATTAATTTTTTTACTGATTTTATTTTATATTTTTCTTCGTCTTATAAGACATTCAGAATATTCATTTATAAAAAAAATAAAACCTTTTTTTTAAGGTCTTTGGGAAGGAATAATCAGTATTTCAAGAATGAAGCATAAGAAGCTATTTATATTTCATACATTGTTGATTTGGGGAATGTATATAGCTATTTTTTGGGTTACCAAATACAGTATTCCTGCAACAGAAGATCTAAATGCGGGGGCAATATTAGTTGCTTTTATAGCTGGTTCTTTTTCAATATCAGTTACAAGTGGTGGAATTGGACTTTATCCGATAGCTGTAGCCTATAGCTTGTTTTTCTTTGGAGTAGATAAAGAATCAGGAGAAGCTTTTGGATGGATTTTATGGAGTAGCCAAACACTTTTAGTGGTTGTTTTAGGAGTAATTTCAGTAATTTTCTTACCCATCGTAAATAAAAAAAGACTTCACTAATTTCTTTTTTAATTACTTTTACAAAAATTATTAACCATGAGATTATTTATAAGTTTCCTAGTCATTCTATTTTTTGTGGAACATAAAGGCTTTTCGCAAATAAGATATATCGAGTTAGATTCTGAATATTTAGAAGAATCAAGAAGGGTAAAACTTCAACTACCACGTAATTATGAGAAAAACAAGAAGAAATCTTATCCTGTTGTTTTTGTTTTTGATGCAGACTATCTATTTGAACCTGTTGCGGGAATGGTAGATTATTTATCTTTTTGGGAAGAAATTCCTGAAGCATTTGTTGTGGGCATTATACAAGGCGGCCACCGAGAACAAGATATGATGATAGACGAAGACCAGTTTCTGCCTGTTGGTCCAGGAGAAGATTTTTTCGACTTCATTGAGCTTGAGCTCATGAAGTACATGGATGACAACTACAGAACTACTCCGCTTTCTATTGCCATTGGTCATAACCAAACGGCTAATTTCGCAAATTTTTTTGTATTCAAAAAAGTTCCATTATTTCAAGCTTACATTAATATAAGTCCTCATTTCACTCCTAAAATGTCTAGTAGAATGGCAAAATCACTTGATAATTCAAAAAACAGAACATGGTTTTATCTAGCTAATGGAACAGATGAAGTAAAGGATGTAAAAAAAGATATAAAAGACTTTGCAATGGCAATGAATGTAATAAATAATCCTCTACTCACCTTTACCTATGATGAATTTAAGGGCGCTACTCATTATACAGTAGTTAGTCAGGCTATTCCTGTTGCCTTAGAGAAGATTTTTGCTACTTATCAACCAATCACTACAAAAGAATTTGATGAGGTGCTTCTTGTGACCCCTGATTTAGTAAACTATTTAGAGAATAAATATGCTGATATTTCTACCTATTACGGGCTAAATATAAATTATAGGATATATGATATAATGTATGTTTTAAGGGCAATCGAAGAAACTAATAATTGGGATCAACTACTGCCTTTAGCTAAATTAGCTAAAAGTGCTTATCCCGATACCATGCTGGATAGTTATTTCAGAGCTAGATACTTCCAAGAGAAAGGAGAACCTAAGAAAGCTTTAAAACACTACCAAGACGCTTATGGATTTGATGAGGTTGGTTATTTAACTAAGGAGCTGATGCTTATTAGAGCAGATGAAATTAAAGAAGTATTTGGGTATTAGATGGCAAAAATAAAAACAAGTTTTTTCTGTCAAAATTGTGGAGCTCAGTATGCCAAATGGCAAGGACAATGTACTTCCTGCAAACAATGGAATACAATTGCAGAAGAGGTAGTAGAAAAAAGTGCTGATAATTCTTGGACAAAAAGTACCAGTTCAGAAAAATCTAAGCATTCTAGGCCAACCTTGCTTCATGAAATTAAGGCTAACAAGGAAATCCGACTTTCAACAAAAAATCAAGAACTTGATAGAGTTTTAGGAGGAGGAATCGTTCCTGGTTCTTTAATTCTTTTGGGAGGAGAACCTGGAATAGGAAAAAGTACCTTGTTGTTACAAATTAGTATGGAGTTGCCATACAAAACCCTTTATGTTTCAGGTGAAGAAAGTCACCAACAAATTAAAATGCGTGCGGAACGCATAACGCAAGATAAAACTAATTGTTATGTTCTATCGGCAACCAAAACGCAACAAATATTCCATCACATAAATTCGGTTGAGCCTGAAATCTTAGTTATAGATTCCATTCAAACTCTACATACAGAAACTGTTGAAAGTTCACCAGGAAGTGTATCTCAGATAAGAGAATGTACTTCAGAATTGCTGAAATTTG
>SKIG01000189.1 GCA_007116535.1 Psychroflexus sp. | reverse complement strand
GTAATGATAAGAATTCTGTCTTCACCTCTAAATTCTCCTAGCAACTCCCCTCTTTCATCTACATTCAAACGACGAACAGTATCATCGAACCAAATTTTTCTTGGCTTGAGCGTCGATACTCCCTCTTCTTTTAGCTCAACTTTTTTGATGAGGAACTTACTTACCAAATTACCTTTGACTCCGCGCCCTTTTATTGCTAAATCTGAAAAATCGATGTCAAATTTAACCTTGCGAATGCCTTTTGTTTGGCGCATAAAAACACTGACAATTTCTGCTTCGCCATTAGGATTTGCAGAAAAGTATAACAATTTAGTATTGGGTGTTCCTTGTCCAACCGAATAAGCTTTATTTCTTGTGATGGAAGTTACCGCAAAACGTTTCATAAAACTATGCCCTGACTTTCCATCTTTGTAAATCAAGTTGTAAATGGTACGTTTGTCTTTCTTTTTGAAGACATCTACATGTACAATGTTTTTACCTATAAACGTCTTTTGATCTACTTTGGTAACCATCATTGTCCCGTCTTCAGTGAAACAAATAATATCATCTATATCAGAACAATCTGTTACATACTCGTCTTTTTTAAGACCTGTACCAATAAAACCTTCTTTTCTATTAACGTATAATTTTTGGTTTCGAATCACCACTTTGGTTGCTTCGATATCATCAAAAGGTCTAATCTCTGTTTTGCGTTCTTTTCCTTCTGAGTAGGTGTTTTTCAAACGCTCGAAGTGAGCAATGGTGTACTCGACAATATGTGCGAGGTGGTATTTTACAGTTTCAATTTCACCTTCTAGAGCTTCTATTTTTTGTTGTGCTTTATCTAAATCGAATTTTGAAATTCGCTTAATTTTAATTTCAGTTAAGCGAACAATATCGTCTTGGGTAACTGCTCTTTTTAAATGCTTAATATGTGGTTGAAGTCCTTTGTCTATAGCTTTAATTACTGCTTCCCAAGTTTCTTGGTCTTCAATATCACGGTAGATTCGTTCTTCAATAAAAATCCTTTCTAACGAAGAAAAATGCCACTGCTCTTCGAGTTCTTCTAACTTTATTTCTAGTTCACGTTGAAGCAGACCTTGAGTAAGTTCTGTACTCTTACGTAGCAAATCAGAAACTCCTAAAAACTGAGGCTTATCTTCGTAAATCACACAACATAAAGGAGATATGGATGTTTCACAGTTTGTAAAAGCATACAGGGCATCGATTGTCTTGTCAGGAGAAATATTAGGTGGTAAATGCACTAAAATTTCTACTTGTGAAGAGGTATTGTCTTCAATTTTCTTAATCTTTATTTTGCCTTTGTCATTGGCTTTTAAGATGGAATCAATTAGTGAAGAAGTATTGGTTCCGTATGGTAATTCATTGATGATTAAGGTTTTTTTGTCAAGAACATCAATCTTTGCTCGTAACCTGATTCTTCCTCCACGTTTTCCTTCGTTGTACTCGGCAACATCCATGATTCCTGCTGTCGGAAAATCAGGATATAGCGTGAATTTTTTTCCTTTTAAGTGAGCAATAGAAGCGTCTATCAACTCAATGAAATTATGGGGCAAAATACGTGTGCTCAGTCCAACTGCAATACCTTCGGCGCCTTGCGCTAAGATCATAGGGAATTTTACTGGTAAATTGATAGGTTCGTTTTTACGTCCATCATAAGAAACTTGCCACTTGGTTGTTTTTGGGTTAAAAACCACATCTAAAGCAAATTTAGACAAGCGAGCTTCGATGTAACGGGAAGCAGCAGCTCTATCTCCTGTAAGAATATTTCCCCAGTTTCCTTGTGCATCGATCAGCAAGTCCTTTTGCCCAAGCTGAACGATGGCATCTGCAATACTTGCATCACCATGCGGATGATACTGCATGGTATGTCCAACAATATTGGCAACTTTGTTGTAGCGACCGTCATCAAGGTCTTTCATAGAGTGCAAAATTCTTCTTTGCACAGGTTTAAATCCATCTTCCAAAGCAGGAACGGCACGCTCCATAATCACATACGAGGCATAGTCCAAGAACCAATCTTGGTACATCCCTCCTATTTTGATTAATTCGCTATTGTTGTTTTCTGAAGACAAGTCTTCGTTACCCAAATGTTCGTCCATAAACTTAGTAAGCGTTTTCTTTGATGATTTTTGACAATGAGTGTTTTACGTAACTTATTTTTTTATTGCTTACAAAAGTGAGATTTACATGTTTTTTAAATACACCGTTTCTTCCCTTTGCGTAAATTACCATTCTTTTGTAAATTAAGAAGTTATAATACTTATACTTATAAAGTTGCTCTCGCTTTATTTCAATTACATTACCTCTGTAATTTAAGTATTCAGAAAGAATCACTCCTTTGTTTACAATGCTTAAGATAGCTCCTTCACTATCGTATTCAAAGTATTTTCCACCAAAATAGATATAAAACTGAAGCAGTACAATCCCTCCAAGTGTTCCGTAGTAATATTTATCCGATGAAAACATAGTTCCATCAAATTGATAATGTAAAAAAATAATCAGGAAGAAAAATACTACTGAAAAGTAATAAAATCCAGGGATTATTTTTACTGATTTATAATTGGTTAATCTCATTTTCTAACTCATCTACTAAATCGACTTCAAGTCGCAAATTATCTATGATAAACTCTTGTCTATCGGGGGTATTTTTGCCCATATAAAACTCGAGTAATTCTTCTATACTTTGTTCTCTATCAAGCATTACAGGATCTAATCGAATATCGTCACCTATAAAATGTTTAAATTCATCAGGTGAAATTTCACCGAGACCTTTAAATCGTGTAATTTCAGGTTTGCCTTTTAACTTCTGAATTGCTTCTCTTTTTTCTTGTTCAGAATAGCAATAGATTGTCTCTTTTTTGTTTCTAACTCTAAAAAGTGGCGTTTGCAATATATACAAATGTCCATCACGAATCAACTCAGGGAAAAATTGAAGAAAAAACGTAATAATTAGCAATCGAATGTGCATTCCATCGACATCAGCATCAGTAGCAATAACGATATTATTATAACGCAAATCTTCTAAAGACTCTTCAATATTCAATGCTGATTGAAGTAAATTGAATTCTTCGTTCTCGTATACAATCTTTTTTTTTAAGCCATAACAATTCAAAGGTTTTCCCTTCAAGCTAAATACAGCTTGGGTATTAACGTTTCGGGATTTGGTAATGCTTCCACTCGCTGAATCTCCCTCGGTAATAAACAAAGTAGTATCTAAGTAACCTTCTTTGGAAACGTCACTTAAATGGATTCTACAGTCACGTAATTTCTTGTTATGCAGACTTGCTTTTTTAGCACGTTCTTTGGCAAGTTTTCTGATTCCTGAAAGCTCTTTTCGTTCACGTTCAGCTTGAAGAATCTTTCTGTTAAGCTTTTCTGCCGTTTCAGGATTCTTGTGTAAGTAATTGTCTAATTGTGTCTTGACAAAATCAATAATATAGGTGCGTACCGTGGGTAAGTCTCCTCCCATATCAGTAGAACCGAGCTTGGTTTTGGTCTGACTTTCAAAAACAGGCTCCATCACCTTAATGCTAATGGCTGCTGTAACCGATTTTCGAATATCGTTTGGATCGAAATTCTTTCCATAATACTCACGTACGGTTTTGACAATAGCTTCTTTAAAAGCAGTAAGATGCGTTCCTCCTTGTGTTGTATGTTGACCATTCACAAAAGAATGGTATTCTTCACTATATTGATTTTTGCTGAAAGTAAGAGCCACTTCAATATCATTTCCTCGCAAATGTATAATTGGGAAAAGTCTGTGCTCTTCTTTTATACTATCTCCGAGTAAATCTTTTAAACCTTCCTCAGAATAGTACTTCTCTCCATTGAAAATAATTGTTAATCCCGGATTGAGATAGACATAATTTTTCAACATTCGAGTGATATACTCGTTTCTAAAAGTATATTTTTTGAAGATGCTTTCATCAGGAACAAATGAAACTTTTGTTCCTTTTCTTCTGCTTGTTTCTTCTAATTCTTCAACATTGGTTAGGTTTCCTTTTTCAAATTCAGCTGCAACCGATTTTCCATCACGAGTAGATTCAACTCTAAAATAATTTGAAAGCGCATTCACAGCTTTCGTCCCTACTCCATTTAAACCAACAGATTTTTTAAAGGCTTTGGTATCGTATTTTCCTCCTGTATTCATTTTGGAAACTACATCTACCACTTTTCCAAGTGGAATCCCACGACCGTAATCGCGTACAATCACTTTGTTACTTTGAATGGAAATTTCGATGGTTTTACCCGCACCCATAACAAATTCATCGATACTATTATCGAGGACTTCTTTGAGTAGGATGTATATACCGTCGTCGGCGCTTGAACCGTCGCCTAACTTTCCGATATACATCCCCGGACGCATCCGAATATGTTCTTTCCAATCTAAAGAGCGTATATTGTCTTCGGTATATTTGGTTTGTTCTGACATGTTTTATAAAAGGAAAGGCGAAAGATAGCAATATTTCTGAATTCGAGAAAGTTTAGACGAAAAGTAATTTTCAAAAGACAAAAAATTGAATAAACTTACACATAGTACATGACAAAAATTGACTCAAAAAAACTAGCTTCCAACAACATTCATAACGAATGAATTTTGAAATTTTCTAAAATAACCCCGAAAGAGGTAACATTTTTATAATAAACATAACGCAGAGACTCAAAAACCTGTAAGGGTGGCATAAATGAAGGGCTTTTGTTTTAGGAATTAGGTGGTAATCATTTCACCCTTTCAGGGTTTTTTAATCTTTATGCACCTTTGATTTCTATGATTATGTCATCCCTTCGGGATTAAATTATTATGTAAATTTTCACTTTAGGACAAGACAAGAAATAGATTTCAATAATTTTCTTTCAACTTGGCGAATTCCAAAGAAAAAACCAAAGGTATTGATAAAAGCTGATTTTTTTCATGTACTTTAAAGCTTACTCCCTGTTTTTTGAATCCATAAGTATTGTTACAGGCCCATCATTGATTAATTCGACTTGCATCATTGCTCCAAATTCTCCTGTTTGGATAGGCTTTTTGATGTTTTTTTAAAGTTCTTCAACAAAATACTCGTACAAGGGTATTGCAACTTCAGGTTTAGCAGCTTTAATAAAGCTTGGTCGGTTTCCTTTTTTAGTGGAAGCATGCAAGGTAAACTGACTCACCACAAGTATTTCGCCAT
>SKIG01000179.1 GCA_007116535.1 Psychroflexus sp. | reverse complement strand
TGTAACCATGTTCTTTACGTAATCTGCGTGACCTGGACAGTCAACGTGTGCATAGTGACGATTTGCAGTTGCATACTCTACGTGAGAAGAGTTGATAGTAATACCACGCTCTTTTTCTTCTGGTGCATTATCGATTTGATCAAAAGCAGATGCTTCTGAGAAACCTTGCTCAGCAAGTACTCTTGTAATTGCAGCAGTTAAAGTAGCTTTTCCGTGATCTACGTGTCCAATAGTACCAATGTTTAAGTGTGGTTTGGAGCGATCAAAATTCTCCTTTGCCATAATTGTTTATTTAATCTTAGTTATATATTAGTGTTTACTCTAAAAATTCGAAACTTTAAAATACTAAAAGAGACACAAGCTTTTGCTTATGACTCGAAAAATGCTTGAGCCAACGACGAGATTTGAACTCGTGACCTCTTCCTTACCAAGGAAGCGCTCTACCCCTGAGCTACGTCGGCAGAATAATTTTAAGCCTATTCTGCTTTACATTTTGAGCGGGAGACCGGGTTCGAACCGGCGACATTCAGCTTGGAAGGCTGACGCTCTACCAACTGAGCTACTCCCGCATTTTCATCTTACTAAAAGTAAAACAATTTTTGTGGGGAGAGCAGGATTCGAACCTGCGAAGGTGAAAACCAACAGATTTACAGTCTGTCCTCGTTGGCCGCTTGAGTATCTCCCCGAACCTAATTTTACTGAACTTATTTGAGCCGATGGAGGGACTCGAACCCACGACCTGCTGATTACAAATCAGCTGCTCTAGCCAGCTGAGCTACATCGGCATTTGAAACTTGAACTAGTCAATTTTCGGATTGCAAATATACATACTTAAATTTCATTTAAAAAAACTTTTTTTATGTTTTTTTAAATATTTTTTATTTATCTGTTTTTCAACAAAATAGACTTAAAAATAAAAGTCATTTACTTCTAGGATGTGCATTAAGATACGTGTTTTTTAGCATGCCTATATTATTATGTGTGTAAATCTGAGTCGAAGAAAGCGAGGCATGACCTAAAAGTTCTTTTACTGAATTAAGCTCGGCACCATTACTTAATAAATGTGTAGCAAAGGCATGTCTCAAAATATGGGGACTAATTTTTTGTTTACTTGAAACCTTAGATAGATGATATGTAACTACTCTGTATATAAAATTAGGATACAACTCTTTTCCTTTGTTGGTCACAAAAAGTGATGAAGTATACGCTCCGAAGCGTTCCTGCTTCATCTTCATATATTTATTTAGATGACTTACAACTACATTAAGTAAAGGAATAATTCTTTGCTTGTTTCTTTTTCCTGTTACTTTTATAAGGTTTTCTGTCATAGAGACATCTGTTTCTTTTAGAGTAAGCAACTCATTTCTTCGGATTCCTGTTGTGTAGAGCAATTCAATCAAAAGTAAATCCCTGAGACTCTCAAAGTCTTCAACCTCATCTATATATTGCAACACCTCTGCTACTTCTTCTTCAGCAACAGGAGGGTGAATTTTCTTACTCACTTTTAAAGATTTGTGCTTCAAGAGCGGGTCTTCTTTTAGAAAATTTTCCTTGCGCAAAAAAGAAAAATATTTCCGTAAACTAGATAATTTACGATTAACAGAACGAGGAGAAATGCTGCTTTCTGTCAAAAAAACAATCCATTCTCTTATTACTACATATGTAATATCATTTGGCTTAGTGATTTCAAAAACTTCCTCTGCATATTCCATAAATGACGAAACGTCCTTTATGTAAGAGGTAAGTGTGTGAACAGAAAATTTCTTTTCGTTCCTTAAATAATCATCAAATTTATCAAGCATCATTAACTACTAAATGCTTGCAATTTAGTAATAAAAAAATCATCAACTAGTTTACTTCTTTGAAATTACTTCGCCGCAGGCTTGTACTCTTTTTTATCTATAATTGTTTTAGCTAAGATTTCTTTCAGTATTTCTGAAGTACCTCCTCCTATTGGACCAAGTCTCGAATCACGTAGCATTCTTGCTAGTGGATATTCTTCAATATATCCATATCCCCCTAAAAATTGTAAACAATCATAAATGGTTTCATCTGCAATTTTAGTCGAAAGCATTTTTGACATACTAGCTTCTTTAACTACATAATCTCCCATATCCATTCGCTTGGCAATAGTGTAATTGAATTGCTTTACCATTTCTACTTCACTAGCTCGCTCTACGAATTTGTGTCTAAGTGCCTGAAATTCTGTTAGTTTTTTTCCGAAGGCAACCCTATCATTCATATACTGAAGTGCGTATTCTAATGCATATTCTGCACGAGCATGAGCATTGATTCCCATAATCAGACGTTCAGAAGCAAAATGCTGCATTATATATTGAAAGCCTTTTCCTCGTTCACCAAGAAGATGTGTCTTAGGTACTTTTACATTATCAAAGGCTAGTTCTGCGGTATCAGATGCTCTCCAGCCTAACTTATTCAATTTTGTTGCTGAAATGCCCGGCATTTCTCTATCCATTAGAAAAATACTGATTCCTTTACCTCCTAACTCAGGGTCTGTTTTAGCGGCAACCACCAAATAGTCAGAATAAACACCATTTGTAATGAATGTCTTAGAGCCATTTATTATGAAATGATCACCGTCTTCTTTTGCTGTTGTTCTCATTCCTGCAACATCCGAACCACCAAATGGCTCGGTGATACATAAACACCCGATTTTCTTGCCCGCAATGCTATCTGCTAAATATGTTGATTTTAATTCTTCTGAAGCTTCGACATTAAGATGTGTCATTGCCAGGTATGCATGCGCCCACATAGCAGCAGCAAATCCACCTGAATTGATGCGCTGCATTTCTTCTAACCAAATAACCATGTAAAATATATCCAAGCCTAAACCTCCGTATGTTTCAGGATAGGTTAATCCAAAATAACCCATTTCACCAAATTTCTCCCAAATGAAGCGCTCAATAGTTCCTTGCTCTTCCCATTTATCGATATGAGGTACGACTTCTTTCTGTAAAAAGTCTCTAAGGCTTTCTCTAAATAATTGGTGTTCTTCTGTAAAATATAAATTCATTCTAGTGCTATTTTTGGAATTAAGAATATGATTTAATCATTAATTTCCAAATATAACTTTATTCCTTCTAATTTTGATGTTGGAAAATCGTTAATTTTTATCAAATCGTCAAAATCAACATCACCTTCTCTTAAATCGACAAATCTTTTTATATTTCTTGCAAGCTCATAATTGAAATATGGGATTTCAGTTAATTCTAAAAGGCTAGCTTGTTTCAAATCGAGCTTTTCAAAATCTGTTTTATTTCTTACTTCAAAAGTTTCGACCAAACTTTTGTAGACATCATATTTTAGCCCGTAAATTTCTTTTAATTGAAGTTCATCACGGAAACCACCCATTTTCGTTCTGTACTTTATAATTCTATCAGACAGAACCTCTCCTATTCCTTTAATTGTCCCAAGTTCTTCTGCTGAAGCTAAATTCAAATCTTTTTTTGGAAGTGAAGATACTTTTGAATTTGAAGGAGTACTTTGAAAGTTATTCTTGTACTGAGGATAAATCAGGAAAGTGTGAATACTGTCAAGTTTTGACAAACTCATCCCTGTAATACTTGCTAAAGTAGCTTTTGAGTCAATCCATTTTCCAGACTGATTGTAGTCAATTATAGCATCGTATTCGCTTGGACTTAAGCCAATTTTGTAGGCATTGTATTCGCTAATAAAATTGATTTTTACTGACTTAGGCTTTGTCTTTCGTGCTTCTTCTCTTGCCAACCGAATTGAATCGACAGATGAGTTGAAACGCAGCAACAAGTCTTCATCATAACTTATAGATGTTGAATTATCAAGCAAGTAGTTGAAGTAGTAGTAGTTGTAACCTACACTACCTATCAATAAAATCAACAAAAAAAGTATGCCTCTTTGTTGAGACTTGGTATACTTCTTCAAAAAGAATTGGTTGGACGGCTTTTTCATGGATAAAAGTTTATTTATTCATACATCATTCTCGTTTAAAAAGTTCTCCTTTTTTCATTTTTATAAAATAATCATTCAAATCTTTTTTGACTTCACCTGACATTATATAAAGGCCTATTATATTAGGAAATGACATGGCTAAAATCATCATGTCTGAAAAGTCAAGTACTGCGCCTAAACTTACAGATGCTCCCAAAACTACAAAAAATAAAAAAAAAAGTTTGTATATAATTTCTGACCTTTTGCTTTTGCCAAAGATGTAAGTCCACGAACGCATTCCGTAATAAGACCATGAAATCATAGTTGAAAATGCACATAAAAAGACTGCTGCAGATAATATGTATGGAAACCAAGAAATTACGCTACCGAAAGCCGCTGATGTAAGCTCAACTCCAGAAACACCATCAATTTCATGTTTTCCTGTAAAAATAAGTACCAATGCGGTTAACGTACAAACCACTACTGTATCTATAAAAGGTTCTAGTAGGGCTACAAATCCTTCTGAGGGCGGATGATTAGTTTTAGCCGCTGAGTGTGCTATTGCTGCTGACCCAACTCCTGCTTCGTTGGAAAATGCTGCACGTTGAAACCCAACAACTAGCACGCCTATAAATCCGCCTTTTAGTGCATCTGGACTAAATGCTCCATCTATAATAGCTGCAAATGCAGGACCAATATTGCTAATGTTCATTCCAATTACAATTAGCGCTCCGAGAATATATACCCCTGCCATTAGAGGAACAATTTTTCCCGTTACTTTAGCTATACTGTTGATTCCTCCTATAATAACTACTGCGACTAAAATCATCATAAAAACTCCGAAAATCGGTCCGTCATTTGCGTCTAAAAATGGTATTTGAGCTGAAAGGATTTCAAAGGACTGATTGGATTGAAACATATTTCCGCCACCAAAAGAGGCGCCAATTCCAAGTACTGCGAAGAATGCAGCAAGGAATTTTCCTAATTTACCAAGATTCCTTTTTTCAAGTCCATAGCGAAGGTAGTTCATTGGACCACCAAAAATTCTCCCTTCGTTGTTGATAAATCTGTATTTGACACCGAGAGTACATTCAACAAATTTGGAAGACATCCCAAGTAGTCCTGCGACTATCATCCAAAAGGTAGCTCCGGCGCCACCTAATGAAATGGCAACAGCAACACCTGCAATGTTTCCTAAGCCAACCGTTGCAGAAACTGCTGTTGCTAATGCTTGAAAATGAGTGATTCTTCCAGGCGCATCAGGATCGTCATATTT
>SKIG01000049.1 GCA_007116535.1 Psychroflexus sp. | reverse complement strand
TTACTCTTTTATAAGTTTCTTATCGATGGAAAGCACTTATGCATCGTGCCGTCAGATAGTTTTGATATGAAAGAAGAAATAATTGGATTTTTCTGAGATGTGGATGTACTTATCATCAAGGGATCAAAAGAGTCATTTAAGATATTTGAAAGCATAGAGGCAAAAGTCGTGATTCCATTTGGTGATATGAAAGATATCTTTCTCAACACTGCAGGACAACATCCTGAGGCAATAAGTTCATTTAAAGTAAAATGAGACCTCGACGGGGATAGAACTGAGTTTGTGAATTTAGAGGGGTAGATTATTTATTCCTATTTAATCTCCTTGTCGAAAGCTTTTTCCAAATGCTATCCGCAAGTTTTATTTCTTTGTCCGTAAAGCCATATCCGTCTTTCAGAATTTGTTTGTTGGTGGTTTTTAAAATTTCATCAATGCTTTTTTTCTCTCGCATCATTTTATCAATGGTGGCAAGTAAATCAGCATTGTCGGTTTGGTAGGGGAGCAGTATTTTTCCTGCTTCGCTTGGCATCAATTCTAATACACCGCCACCATAACTACGTCCAACAATTTCGGAAAAAGCCAAAGACAATGAATTGTAAAAACTGGCAATGAATGCGTTTTTGTCCGTGTCTTTTTTCATAAATACACGGTGCATTGTGTCCGTTGTATATGCGTTTGCTTCGTTCAGAATTAAACGAGGATAGAGATTATTTCTTCTTATAAATAAGGCATCAGAAAGTTTGATGGAAGGAATAACAAACCAATCATCACGAATGCCTGTTTTGTAGCCTTTGTTTACGCCCATTGATTCGCCTAAACGAATGTATGAGTTAGCTCCTTTATGTCCGTTAATTTTCTCTTTTGCAGGGAACACCAATAAGTGTGCTTTGGCTTTGGTTTGTCTATTAAGTTTCCAATCCTTTTCCGTAAAAATTACGCTGTTGACTTGAACACTTCTGCCAACCATTGGTTTTGCATATTCTTTCAGGTCGTAAGCCTCTACAACTGGCAAAGGAACGGTGAAGTAATCATTTGCTCCTGTGGTAATGCCAACTTCAACACTTGCGTAATTTCCAATTGTCGGAACATTTCGTTTTTTGGCAATCTGTTCTAAAAAGTCAATTTCTTCTTGTTCTAAAAAGTAATAAGTCCATTTATTTGACTTAAAATCTATCTTTTTAGATGGACTTTTCAGAATATTTACATCTAATTTTTCAAGGTCAGAAGCGTCTCTTAATTCAAGATGTTCAATCAAATGTGAATCGCTTCCGTTTTTCTCACACAACAACAAAACGACTTCTTGCTGAATATCAGGGAAAACCAATTTTTCAAAAGAAATAATATTGATTTTGTTGTAGAAATGAGCCAAAAACTCACGTAGTTGTTGGGCATACGATACTTGCAACAATTCCGCAGGAATTACAAATCCAATTTTCCCTTTTTCTTTGAGCAATAAACTTGAACCAACCACAAAGGAAACCCAAGCATTGGTCAGTTTGGAGTATTTCAGTTTAGCACGATTGAAAACTTTGATGGCTTCATTTTGCTGTTCTTCCTGAAAATATTGATAGCGAATATAAGGCGGATTGCCAACTACTAAATCAAATCTCTGTGTGGTTTCGTTGCAATACAAATGAAAGTCAGTATTAATAACATTCTTTTTGTTGAGTTTAATTTTTTCCGCTTTCTCTGCCTCAACTTCATCAAACTCAATGGCTGTTACTGATTTGAATTTATGGTTGTTCTCTTTCAATTGTTCAAGGAAAACACCATCACCACAACTCGGCTCTAAAATTTCATAATCAGAACTTCCATTGATGCCCCATTTTAAAATGAATGCAGCAATTGGCTCAGGCGTGTAAAATCCACCTCTTAATTTCTCGGCTGTTGCGTTCTTAATTAGCTTCATACAATTCTTTGATTAATGGGATTAATGAATCTTCACTACCTAAATCGTATAGTTTAGCTAATAGCTTTTCTAGGTTGGCTTTCTCTCTTGCAAATTGTCCTTGCAGTGGAGTTAAAGTCCTTTTATTTCCTGCGTTTGCATCTATTTGGTCATAAATGCTGATTAATTCTTTTTGAGTTTCTACGATTTTGTCGTGAAGTGTTTTTTGTTTTGTGTCTGAAAAATCAATCTTTCTGATTGGTAGATTTTTCAAAACCTTTGTTCCTCTTGCTATGTAACCACCTCTGAAAACTTCGCCATACAAAGCACTAAACCACTCCAAATATTTAGAGTGGAGAATGGCTTGAATGTAGTAAATGGAATAATCGAAGTTGTCAGGTATAGCTATTATACAATATCCTGCTGTCCCTCCTGATGATACTATCGTTTTTCTTTTATCAATAGGATATTTTTCACCTGTCGATAAAACACCAACCACTATTTTTTCATCAGCCACCCAACTATCTAAATGTTGACTTCTTCCAAATTTAAACCAATCATCTTTATTTATTGGAGGACTAACATCCCTAGTTTTTATTTCTTTTTCATAGTATTTGAAATAACTATGTGTTAAAGGAAAATTCTTTCGAAGTTCAGGTTCGAGGATTACATCAACTTTGCCATTTACCTTTTTATAAGGGAAAATGACAAAAGAATTAGGACTTAAAAATTTATATGTATTGAATTTCTCTTTTAATTTTTTACTGGAAGGAGTTTTATAATATGGGCGAACAATATCCTTTTCAATCTTCCATTTTTTACCCTTAATTTCAAAATAAATAAAAGAATTATCTATTTTATCTGGTGTTATGATATACAGAGGGTTCTTACTTGTTTGAATTCCATTTGTAATATTCTTCTCTCCAAGTAAATTTTCAAGTGTGGTAGATTGTGAAATGATTTTCTTAAATACGGGCTTCAGTTCACTAGGAATTAGCACCCAAACTTCACTATCCAAGGTTTTTGTTTCTTGAATTTCATATTTCACGGCATTTGGTTCTCTTACTATCCAACTTTTTAAACTTTTCACTTCTCCATATTGGAAAGTCTTTTGTGGTTTCTTATTTAGAATTAGCAAGCAAGTGTAAGTAGTTTTGTCTGCAAAAACTTGATTTGCTCCAAATGAAACTATTGAATTTAAATACTCTTTGTCTGCGAGTAATTCACGAAGTTTTTTACCTGCTCCAACTTTTGTAAACTTACTGGGAACGATATATCCCAAAATTCCATCATCAGCCAACAAATTAATTCCTTGTTCAAGGAAAAGGAAGTATTTGTCAAACTGCTTGTACGCTGAATCGTAATTGGTTTTGTAAAGTGGTAATTCAAGCGGAGTAATGTTTTTCATATCCTCCGATTTCATATAAGGTGGATTGCCTACAATGACATCAAAACGAAGTTTTGAAAAATCAAAAGGGTTTACTTCTGTTTGGTTTTTCTTTTCAACTTGTTTTGGGTTTAATAAACTATTTCCAAAGAAAACATTTTGTGAAAGGTCGGGGAGAACAGGTTTTGTTTTGTTGGTTGAATTTACATCTTCACCTTCTAACAATTTGAGAAGCAAACCAAATTTAGCGGCTTCAACTGCATTATAATCTTTATCAACTCCGAAAATACAATTCAACAAAAGTTGTCGCTTAATCTCAAAAGGTAATTTGTAAGTGTTGATATTGGTTTGAATGAGTTTTGATTTATCGTTTTTCAGATAAAAGTCAATCAAAATATCATTGAGCAACTGAAGCAATTCCAATAAAAACGCACCTGAACCACAAGAAATATCAGCAAATTTCAACTTTAGAATTTCCTTATCCGTTTTTCCTTCGCATTTTTTCAAGACGGTATTTCTTAAAATATCGCTTATGATAAATGTTGGTGTGGTGATAATGTCACGGTCAACATTTTCAGGTTTTTTTACTAAAACAACAGAACCGCTTTGTACGGTCAATTTTTCTGAAAGGAAGATTTCATAAATGCTTCCTAGTACATCAGAAGAAAAAACACTGAATGAATAGGGGCTTTCAGGATAATACAATTGTTTGATGATTGTCCAAAATACCGAACTGATATTTTCTACAATCTTGTCTTTTAGCAATTGGTCAAAAAGTCCTGAATTGTAGCGTTTGTCGGCTTGTTCAAACTTTTTGATTAAGGCACTGAAATCATTTGTATTGGCAAATTTCAATAAGGTTTGGTAATCTTCTAAATTTCTGTCTTCACAAACACGAAGAAAAATAATTCTGTTGATGTAGCTTTGAGCAATATCATTAAGTTGTTGCTCGTCAATTTTTGGTTCGTGTTTGTAGATTTCAGCACCAAGGAATTTTCTCCATTCGTTAATTTGGTTTAGAAATAAATTGTCAATCGAGTATTGATTGATTTTGTTTTCTATTTCTTTCCATTCCGTTTCAAATGCTCCTGAATAAACAGATTCCTTTCCTAAAAGCTGTTTAATTTCTTCAAACTTGCTTTCGTATTCTGTGTAATGGTATTTTTTTACAAGTGCTTTTGGGTAAGTATCTTCTTTCTCGACTTTTACGGAAGTGTCATATATGATTAAATATTCAAAGTTTGAGAGAACTGAAATTTTCAACTTGGCTGTAAATCCGTATCGTCTGACTTGTTTTGCAGTGTCGTTGTTTGACTCAATAGAAACACAAGGTTTTTTTGCTTCCAAAAAATATTTTCTTTCAGAAAAAAGTCGGAAAGTGTAATCAGGTTTTTTGGAGTGTTCGGAAGCATTTGCTTTCAATGCTTCTTCTAAAATAACTTCTCTTTCGTTGGTCGGTTTACCTGCATTGTTTTTAATGTCCCAACCAAGCAACTCGAAAAACGGGTCTAAGAAATCACTGCGAAGCAGTGTTTCATTATACTTGCTTGTCAAGTAATAATCCCTGTCGGCTGTATATTTTTCTATGAGTTGCTTTATTGTCATTTTATGATTACTTTATGGTATATATAAAGTATATTTTATTTGTAAAAAAGTAAAGAATTAATCAACTATTTCTCCTTCCCTACCTGAAACACCTCTTTTTGACGTGCGCCACAGTAAGGGCATACTTCCCAAGAACTTCGTATCTCTCGCTTACACTTACGACAGGGATGTCTCAGGTTGGTGAGACAGTGTGGGCAGATGATATAATCGTCTTCTATTTCTCATCCACAATTGTGACACGTAAGTGAAACATCGAGAGACTTCTCTGCGAGTTCCGTATTTTTTTGTTCGACATACTCTTTGAGACTTGAGAGATTCTCATCTACCTCTGAGAGAAATTGTTTATAT
>SKIG01000012.1 GCA_007116535.1 Psychroflexus sp. | reverse complement strand
CTTAATTACTTAATAGTCCACAAAAAAAAGCTAGTCGATTTGACTAGCTTTTTTAAATGTACTTTTAGACAAAATTATTCTTTATGCATAAAAGCTTGTTTTCCAAGTAATTCTTCTTCTGTTTCTACGTTTTCTTCATCTGGCACACAACAATCCACAGGACAGACCGCAGCACATTGTGGTTCTTCGTGGAAGCCCATACATTCAGTACATTTGTCTGCAACAATATAGTAAACTTCATCACTAAGTGGCTCTTGTGCTTCGTTTGCATCTACAGATTTACCATTGGGTAAAACTACATTTCCATCTAAATCAGTACCATCAGCGTAACGCCAATCGTCTGCACCTTCATATATTGCTGTATTTGGGCACTCAGGTTCACAAGCACCGCAATTAATACATTCGTCTGTTATTTTGATTGCCATCTTTTATTTTTTAAGTAATTTTGAACAAAAGTAAATAATAATAAAATTACTGACAATTTTAATGGGTATAGTTAACACAAAAAAAGCCTTTATTCAGCTAGGGACATTCCTTTCTAATTTCACTGAAAAATTCAATAAGAATCAAATTTTATATTCTCCTTTTGAAGAAGAGTTATCTGAATTAATTCAACAACTTCCGCATCATAACGCATGGTTTACTAAAGAAAATGTCATTCAATCATTAACTTCTTGGGGAAGTCTATTAAGAGATGTTAACCTTGATAATTGGCTTAATAACTATAATTTTGAAAACAACCAATCTCAAAGAGTAGCTATCATAATGGCAGGCAATATACCTTTGGTAGGTTTTCATGACTTTGCATGTGTTTTATTAAGTGGTCATTTAGTTGAAGCAAAACTCTCAAGCAACGACAAACTCCTTCTCCCTTTTTTAAGTAAAGTGTTGATTTCTTTTTGTCCTGAATTAGTCAATAAAATTAGCTTTACAAAAGATCGACTTACAGGATTTGATGCAGTAATTGCCACCGGTAGCAATAACACAGCGCGATACTTTGAATATTATTTCAGTAAAAATCCACATATAATTCGCAAAAACAGAAATTCAGTGGCTATTCTTACAGGAAATGAAACAGAGGAAGAACTACAACTTTTAGCAGATGATATTTTTTCTTATTTTGTTTTAGGGTGTAGAAATGTTTCTAAGCTTTTTGTGCCAAAGGAATACGATTTTGATAAATTCTTCAAAGCGATGTACAAATACAAAGACATAATTTACCATTCAAAATATGCGAATAATTATGATTACAATAAAGCTGTTTACTTAATGAGTAAATTTCAATTATTGGACAATGGCTTCTTGGTGTTGAAAGAAGACCACAGTTTTGGTTCTCCAATTGCTAGTGTTTTTTACGAAAAATATTCCACAGAAGATGAATTGAATCAACTATTGACTGTTGCTAATGAACAAATTCAGTGCATTGTAAAACAACAACCAAATCCTAAAAATATTAAAGAGGTCTATTTTGGTGAAGCTCAGTCTCCACAACTATGGGATTATGCTGATGGTGTAGATACCATGAAGTTTCTTGAAAGTATTTAATCAAATTACTGATTTTTGGTGTAGAAAAACAAAATCACAATGGGTATTGCTAATAAAATAACCATCAAAAAGCTTGTGGTCAAAATACTTGGTTGAAATAGTATGGTTAGTAAATAACCACCAATTGCGCCACCTAAATGAGCATCATGCCCTACTCTATCTGCATTTTGCTTCATTGCCCAAATAGAATATAAAAGATAACCAATCCCAAACACATAAGCAGGAATGGGAATGATAAAAAATAAACCTAACATCATATCGGGACGCAATAAAATAGCTGAGTAAAGTACTCCTAACACTGCTCCACTAGCTCCAACAGCAGTATAATTAGGCTCATTTTTATGAAAAAAAAATGAAAATAAATTTCCTGCAAGAAGACTTCCGAAATAAATCAATAAAAAATAAATTTCACCTAAAAAGTAAATCACTGAATCTGCAAAAAAATACAGCGTAAGCATATTCACAAATAAATGTGTAGTATCTACATGCAAAAATCCTGAACTTAACATCCTAATGCGTTCACCTTGTAAAATATTTCGAATACTAAATTTATATTTATGAAAAAACGAATAGTCATTAAACCCTTTAAAAGAGATAAGAACATTCAACGCAATGATTGCAAGGGTGACAATATTTATTCCTGACATAAAATCTTAGAATTTAAAATCACAAAGATACTTCATTTGCTACTTTTAGGTTTCAGAATGTAGTTTTGTTCATTGATATACGTACTAAAAATATCATAATCTGTACATACAAGTGCAATAATAAAAGTATTCGTTTATTTTTGCATGGCTTTACTCAAAAGCAAACAAAACTTATAGATGAAAGAATTAAAATACGTTAATAAGTATTTTCTCAAATACAAGTGGTTACTTATTTTAGGGGTAATCATTACAATTGGAGCGCGTATTTTCATGCTTTTTACTCCTAGGTATGTAGGTGAATCTACCAATGTAATTGAAAAATACATAGATGGAACAATTACTGATGCATCTGAAGTTAAATCAGAATTACTGACCTACATTTTAATTATTCTTGGTGCTTCTGCGCTTTCAGCCTTGCTTACTTTTTTTATGCGTCAAACTTTCATTGTTGTTTCACGTCGAATTGAATTCGATATGAAGAATGAAATCTACGAACAATACCAAAATTTATCGCTAAATTTTTACAAACGTAACAGAACAGGGGACTTAATGAATAGAATTTCTGATGATGTCTCTAAGGTTAGAATGTACACAGGTCCTGCTCTTATGTATGGTGTAATGACAGTTACGTTGTTTGTGGTAGCTGTAACTTATATGTTGAATATTGCGCCAATGTTAACTTTATATGCGCTTGTACCGTTGCCTGTTTTATCAGTGGCTATTTACAAACTTAGCGTGGCCATTAACAAACGGAGTACAATTGTACAACAAGTTCTTTCAAAGTTAAATACCTATACACAAGAAAGTTTTAGTGGTATAGCCGTGATAAAATCTTATGGAATGGAGGGACTTATAAATAAAGACTTCAAAGATTTGGCTATAGAAAGTAAAGATAAGAATATTAATCTTGTAAAAGTACAAGCATTCTTTTTTCCGCTGATGGCTTTGTTAATAGGAATTAGTAATTTAATTGTAGTGTATGTCGGTGGACAACAATACATCAATGGTGAAATAGAAAATCTTGGAACAATAGTTGAATTTTTATTGTACGTTAACCTACTTACTTGGCCTGTTGCTTCTGTTGGATGGATTACTTCTATGGTTCAACAAGCAGCAGCTTCACAAAAAAGAATTAATGATTTTCTTGATGAAGTACCAAGTATTCAGAATAAAGGTTCACTTCAAAAAGAGTTGAAAGGCAAAATTGAATTTAGAAATGTTAGTTTCACCTATGAAGATACGAATATTCAGGCACTAAAGGATATTTCTTTTACTATTGAAGCAGGAAAAACATTCGCAATTATTGGTAAAACAGGTTCAGGAAAATCTACTATTCTTGAGTTAGTTGGAAGATTATACGATACATCCGAAGGCGAAATACTCATAGATAACCAACCAATAACAAGTTATGACTTGAATTTTTATCGCAAACAATTGGGTTACGTTCCTCAAGATGCTTTCTTATTTAGCGATAGCATTCGCGAAAACATCAAATTTGGAAAAGCTGATGCTACTGATGAAGAAGTGATTGAAGCAGCTAAAAACGCAGCTGTTCATAAAAATATTGTTGGTTTTCATAAACAATATGATACAATTTTGGGTGAAAGAGGTATTACCCTATCCGGAGGTCAAAAGCAACGGGTGTCAATCGCACGAGCAATTATTAAAAACCCGAATATAGTTTTGTTTGACGACTGTCTTTCTGCAGTTGATACAGAAACCGAAGAAGAAATCTTTGCTAAACTTCAAGAAGTTTCAAAAGAAAAAACAGCATTAGTTGTTAGTCATCGTGTTTCCTCTGCTAAAACTGCGGATAAAATTATTGTTTTAGATGACGGAAAAATCTTGCAAGAAGGAACTCATGAAGAGCTTTATAATCAGTTTGGCTACTATAAAGAGCTGTCTTTAAAACAGTTGACAGATGAATAATTTTTGTTGATTTTCTTGGTTTAAGTTAATTTTTTTAAGACTTTTGGAACTTGAACAATCATCAATAAACTATTAATTCATGAGTGATTACGGAAAAAATAATGACGAAATTTACGGAAAAGTCATTCGAGCAGGAAGGCGAACTTATTTTATAGATGTTAGAGCAACAAAAGCAGACGATTACTATTTAACCATAACGGAAAGTAAAAAATTCACTAACGAAGACGGATCATTTCACTTTAGAAAACATAAAATTTATTTATATAAAGAAGATTTTGCTGAGTTTCAAGAGGCATTAAAAGAAGCAAGCGAATATGTAATTAAAGAGCGTGGAGAAGCAGTAATTTCTGAAACTCACCATGAAGAAAATACTTCCGAATATGCTAGTAAATATTCTGATGTAAAGTTTGAGGACATATAATTTTTTATCAAAACCAACCTAAGACGACCTTTCGGGGTCGTTTTTTTTGTTTACAACTTTACTTGATATTTTACCGTCCTTGAAATAAGTTATTAATTCATCATCATTGGTTATTTCAGAAGATGAACGAAGTATTTTTCCATTTTTTGTAGTTAATGTATAGCCTCGTTTGAAATTGTTTTCAGGAGTAAGCATTGCTAACTTTTTATTTAGCACTGAAATTTCCATTTGTTTATTTTCTATATAATGATTGACACTTTTACTTAGTATTTCTTCTAAATTTGATAACTCTTCATTATTTTTTTGTAAAAGGTACTTGGTTGGTATGTGCATTTGTTGACGAGCCAAGTTTAACTGATGATGATATTGCTGAAAATATGCATTTAATCTATCATTCAAATTGTCCTTAGTTCGTGTGATATGTTGTTCGTTCCACAAAAGCAACATTTTTGATTGATGCTGAAGCCTTTGTTGAAGAACCTTCAACTGAATTGACTCTTTTTCTACAAGTGAGGTAAGTGCTTTTGTTAAGTGTTGACTAGCTTGCTCTAATGACTGCTCTTTTTCTTGAAAATGACTTATTATTTCATAAGCAACATCGGTTGGAGTAATGCAATTTTTATGTGCAACCATTTCAACCACAGTTTCATTGGTTGAGTGACCTATACCTGTAATTATAGGAATTGGAAAAGTTGCAACTCGCTTTGCTAAATTAAAATTATTGTAACAATGCATACCAACATCG
>SKIG01000173.1 GCA_007116535.1 Psychroflexus sp. | reverse complement strand
TATTTAAACTTTGGCGATATTCACGGTACCGACGCAGCATCTTTGGTTATAGATGGGTTTTTTCTGCTAGACCCTCAAAACTATGTTTTTAATAACCCCTTTAGTTATTCATTTCGTACTGAAAACGAAACCTTATACCTAGACATCACCAACACAAATGGCGATTTAGCCACCTTTTTTACTACAACCTTAAGTAACACTAACCTTGAAAATTTAGACTTTAGCATTTACCCGAATCCCACAAGTAATTTGCTGCATATAGACACAAATTACTCAGGTATTTCTAAAGTTGAAATATTCGATGAACAAGGAAAGCAAGTTATGCAAGTAAGTTCTGTAAGTCTTAGAGAAATAGATGTAAGTCAACTTACCAATGGAATGTATTTTCTTAAAGTAAGTA
This sequence comes from Psychroflexus sp., assembly GCA_007116535.1. Lineage (GTDB taxonomy): Bacteria > Bacteroidota > Bacteroidia > Flavobacteriales > Flavobacteriaceae > Psychroflexus. Next base: position 4,942 of record SKIG01000173.1, on the reverse strand, counting down.
CAAGCGATGGCAACTTAACAAGAAAGTTTGTAAAGAAGTAGAGACCATAAAATTGTCTTGGGTGTTTTTTCAAGTATAGAATATCCTAAAACCTTCATTTTAGGTGCTGGTTTTGTACTGTTTTCAACAAAAATATCAACTACAAATTATTGCTTCATCAATTTGGTTAAGGTATATTTGCCACTCAATTTTGAAAAATGATAAAGACAACTATAAATCATATTCTTACTAGCGACAATCTGCTAAAAGAGCATAAAGTAAACGGTTGGGTAAGGGCATTCAGAAGTAATCGTTTCATTGCATTAAACGACGGTACAACACTAAACAACTTACAGTGCGTAGTAGATTTTGAGAATACTCCCGAGGAGATTTTAAATCAAATAAATGTAGGTGCTGCTATTTCTGTTGAAGGTGTTCTAAAAGAAAGCGAAGGCACAGGTCAACGTGTCGAGCTTATTGTAAGCAAGGTGCAAATACTTGGCGAAGCAGACCCGGAAGAAGTAAGAAAGACCATACTTTCCCCTAAAAGACACACGCTTGAAAAACTAAGAGAGCAAGCGCATTTGAGAGTTCGTACCAATACTTTTGGTGCTGTAATGAGATTGCGTTCTAAGTTGTCTTATGCTGTACACAAGTATTTTCAAGAAAACGACTTCAACTATGTACATACGCCAATCATTACAGGCTCTGACGCAGAAGGAGCAGGGGAGACCTTTAAAGTGACAAACTTCGATTTAGCAAATGTCCCTAAACAGAAAGATGGAAGTGTAAACTTCAAAGAAGACTTTTTTGGTAAGGAGACCAACCTTACTGTAAGCGGTCAATTAGAAGCAGAAACTTTTGCACTTGGATTAAGTAAGGTATATACTTTTGGACCAACATTTAGAGCCGAAAATTCCAATACGTCTAGGCATTTAGCTGAGTTTTGGATGATTGAGCCTGAGGTAGCTTTTTGTGAGTTGGACGGCAATATGGATTTGGCAGAGGATTTCATTAAATATGTACTTAGCTACATCGTCAAAGAATGCCCTGATGATTTAGAGTTTCTTGAAAATAGATTACTTCAAGAAGAAAAAACAAAGCCTGAAGCAGAACGTTCTCCAATGCCATTGAGAGAAAAAATTGATTTTGTTATCAATAATAATTTCAAACGAGTAAGTTATACGGAAGCAATTGATATTTTAAAGAATTCTAAACCCAACAAAAAGAAAAAGTTTCAGTACTTGATTGAAGAATGGGGTGCTGACTTACAAAGTGAGCATGAGCGCTTCTTAGTTGAAAAACACTTCAAATGCCCTGTTATTCTTTTTGATTATCCTGCTAATATCAAAGCCTTTTACATGCGTTTGAATGACGACGGCAAAACTGTACGAGCTATGGATATTTTGTTTCCAGGTATTGGTGAAATAGTAGGCGGATCTCAGAGGGAAGAAAGACACGACGTACTACTATCTAAAATGCAAGCACTTGGAATAGATGAAGAAGAATTATGGTGGTATTTAGATACCCGCAAATTTGGAACGTGCAAGCATAGTGGGTTTGGATTAGGGTTCGAGCGTTTGGTTTTGTTTGCAACAGGTATGACCAATATTAGAGATGTAATTCCTTATCCAAGAACACCTCAAAATGCTTCTTTTTAATTACGAAATAGAACTTTCGTAATATAGTATTCAAAAAGAGTGGAAACACTCTTTTTGTGTTTTATCTATATTATTGAGACTTTATTTTTCATCAATTTTACGTATATTTGGTATTATTCTTAAACTATGCTAAAGCAACAACTTCAACTTAAGTTATCTCAGAAACTCTCTCCGCAGCAGATTCAATTAATGAAGCTAATTCAGCTTCCAACAATTGCTTTTGAACAAAAAATAAAACAAGAATTGGAAGAAAATCCTGCTTTAGAATCAGGGAAAGAATCAGAGGCTAATTCAGAAGACGAATTCTCTAATGAATATGATGATGAGCGTGAAGTAATTGAAACTGATTTTGATGTAGACGAATACCTAAGCGATGATGAAATTCCCGCTTACCGACTTCAAGCCAATAATTACTCTTCAGATGATGAAGAAAAACAAATCCCCTACGCATCAGGTCAGAGTTTTACTCAGTATCTAATCAATCAATTAAACACTTTTTCGCTTACAGATGAAGAATTTGCTATCGCTGAATTTTTAGTTGGAAGCATAGATAATGCGGGTTATATTCGTCAAGATTTGGAAGATATTGTAGATGATTTGGCATTTACGCAAAACATTATAACGGAGCCATACGTAGTTGAGAATATACTTAAGAAAGTTCATAGCTTAGATCCGGCGGGTGTCGGCGCTAGAAATCTTCAAGAGTGTTTGGCTATTCAATTGAAGAGAAGGGAAAAGACAAAAATCAATGAGTTATCTCTTGCGATAATTGAAAATTCCTTCGAAATGTTCTCTAAAAAACATTTCAAAAAAATACTTCAAAAGTATAGCATTTCTGAGGACGAACTGAGAGAGGTTATAGAGGAAATAGAAAAATTGAATCCAAAACCAGGAGCTTCATTTGAGAGTGATACACGTGTTACAGAACAAGTTATTCCTGATTTTACAGTTAGGATAAAAGATGGTGAGTTGGAAGTAAGTCTTAATTCAAGAAATGTTCCGCAGATGCATATTTCTAGAGATTATTCTTCCATGCTGAATGCCTATAAAGAAAATAAAAATCAGAGTAAAGAGAACAAGCAGGCATTGTTTTTTATTAAGCAGAAGCTAGATGCAGCGAAGTGGTTCATAGATGCTATCAAGCAACGTCAGGAAACGCTATTTGTTACCATGAGTGCCATAGTCAATTTTCAGCGAGAGTACTTTTTGACAGGAGACGAACGTAATTTGAAGCCAATGATTCTCAAGGATATTGCCGATGAAATAGAAATGGATATTTCGACAGTTTCCCGTGTGGCAAGTAGTAAGTATGTAGATACACCTTACGGAACAAAATTGATTAAAGATTTCTTTTCAGAATCAATGAAAAATGAAAAGGGAGAAGATGTTTCTACAAGAGAAATCAAAAAAATATTGGAAAGTATAATCCAAAAAGAAGACAAACGTAAGCCACTTACAGACGCTCACCTTGCTAAAATTCTTACTGAAAAAGGCTATCCTATTGCTAGAAGAACCATCGCAAAATACAGAGAGTTACTAGATATTCCTGTCGCTAGACTAAGGAAAGAAATATAATTATGAATGATTTTTTAAAAATAGGCTCTTTTTTGTTTCATCCTTTGTGGATGCCACTAACTGGAGTTATTTTTTACTTTTCATATACTCCCTCTTTTTATGAAGTTCCTTTTAAACAGTACCTCATTTTGGTAATTGCTATTCTCACAATTTTGTTACCCCTTTTATTCCTCATTGCGATGAAGTACTTTGATTTGGTAAGTTCGATTCATCTACCTAATGTTAATGAGAGAAAAATCCCTATTCTTTTTTTTACCTGTATTGCGGCAATGATTATCAATACTGTAATAGATGTGTATCAAACAGAGTATTTGTATTATTTCTTTTCAGCTATCTTTTTCTCAGGTATTATAGCTTCAATCTTAATTTTATTTAAGTTTAAACTTAGTTTACACATGTTAGGAGTAAGTGGGTTAGCTAGTTTTGCGTTTATTTTTATGTATTTACTAGGAGATATAAATCTATATGTCCTTGGCTTTTGTTTTATCGCACTTGGTTGGACTGCAACTTCTCGTTTACATCTAAAAGCCCATAGTTTTTTGGAGTTAATAGTAGGAGTTATAGTTGGAATCTTACCTCAATTTTACTTTTACCAAGCAGTATTTGGATAAGAAAAGTAAAGGCTTATAAAATGTAAAAAATAAGACCGAATTTAAATTTGTCTATCCCAATTGCTTCATTTGTACCACTAATATTTGCGTCAAACATTGAATTTAGCGTGTATTGGAAGTGAAAGTTAACAAAATTACTACCAATAGAAAGACTTAAGCCTGTTCTAAACCTGTTTAACTCAGGAACATTAGAAATTCTAATACTTCCTTCATCTTGTCGAAAATTTGTTCTAAAATGATACATATATCCTAAAACAACCCCAGCATATATTCTATAAAAAGAGGAATTGGTAGCAGTAGAAGTTCGCCACCTAAATTGAAGTGGCATTTCTACTAAGTAAGTAGAAAATCGATTATCATTGTATTCAATTTCAGAGTCTTCTAAAGCTATAAAAACTGTTTCTCCTAGTTCGTTTCTATCCAATAAAAGACTATGTCCATAGGTGTTTCCAGAAAATCCCAAGCCTGCTCCAAAACCGATATTCCTTCTTTTGTTTATTGGGAAATCTCTTATGAATCCTGCAATTACACCACCTGCAAAACCCGATTGTGAGACATTTTCTGGGAGATTGTTGAGTAGATTGATGTTTAGTCCAAAATAAAACTGATCTTCTCGGTATAAACTGTCTACTGCAGAAAAATCAATCTTTTCTTGTTTTTCTTGCGCATTTAAGTCGGACAAACAAGCAAAACTTAATATGCTAAAAATCAAAAATAGTTTAAATTGTGGCTTCATTATGAGTGTGCCTTCTTTTAATACTTAAAATTACAATCCTTTTTCTGCTTGCTAAGGTAAAGTATATTTTAAAAAAAATGGCACTCAATTATATTGAATGCCATTTTATACTTGTATTTAATCACTAAAACTTAGTTGGATCACCCTCTCTAGTAGTGTAATTAATTTTTAGTGCTTCTGCTTTTCTTAATTCTTGCTTGATATCAGACACAAGTCCCATGTTGGTGTCTTGGTCTACTTTTATAGCAGTAGTAAGATAATCTACTTCTTCTTCTCGTTTAGACTGTCTTTCTTCAAAGATAAACTGCTGAATATCGTCTACACTAGCAAACTTATCGTTTAACTGAATTCTAGCTTGTGTACCAAATTGTTGCTGATAG
>SKIG01000236.1 GCA_007116535.1 Psychroflexus sp. | reverse complement strand
CTCTCCCATAGAAGGAAATAATAAATTTACAGGTGGTTGGCATGGTAGTAATGGAGACGGAACCGGAGAAGCAACCGCGAAAACAATCGATTGGAAAGTTTACACTAAAGACCTAAAGCCTATTATTTCTGATACTGTGTTTCATTCCACCAACAACTTATTTTTGGAAGTGAACAACCTTATAAAAGCAAATAACAGTGAAGACTATATGCTTGCCGAAAATGTGCTTTACGAATTTCATCCCTTTGGTGTGGACGTTCATATTGAATTAACTGCTTTAGGTGATTTAGCCATCCAACGCTACCATGGTATTCAATCACAAAATCCTTGGCATTTAAGTACTATTGAGTATCACTATGAAGATAATTCAACTCTAAAAGGCGGTTCTAGGGAATATAATTTTAGTAATGACTCCATCAATTCAAATAAAGTAACTCATTTTAGATTTATTAATGACACCCTTCCCTTTCATCTTTCAGTGTGGATTGATAAAAGCACAAAATTATATAAGGGAGAACAACTTGCCCCACATCGTTCTTGGGCTTTTACGGCAAGTTATAACAAAAGTTATTTCAACTTAGTATATGGGAAAGCTCTAGAATTAAGTAAAGGAGATAAAATTGAAGTCAGAGGCGGCTACTATTTTGTTAACAATTTAATTGTTAATTAATTTTAAATTTTAGATTATTTTAATCATTTTTGTTTTGTGTATTATTAATCGCTAATAATTGTTTTGAGTATTACAAATTTTCAAGTTAATGAAAAATTTTTCCTTTTTACTTTTATTAAGTTTTATTTTATCCTCTTACGCTTCTGAAGCTCAAATATTTGATTGGACACAAGACTTCACAGATGAAGATTCTGTAAGTACTTGCGATGGTATTTTAACGCTAAACAACAATAATGGCTCCTTGAGTAATCAGACAAAAATAGTAACAATTTGTCCTGAACTAGGAAGCACAGAGTTAGAGTTTTTTAGCTAAAGTTTAAACACCACCTTTGTTTCATTTACTATTTATGACGGAGATGACACAAATGCTCCTGTATTATTCGACTTTCAAGATAATACAGTCGTACCACTTGGAGCTATAACTGCTTCCGAAACAAACAGTTCAGGATGTATTACATTAGAAGTTGTGGCAGGTTTTATACCTTCTATCATAAATATAGGTTTTAGCTTAGAAGCCAGATGTGCTTTTGAATGTCCCGAAATAGACATAGCTATTTTTGTTGATGGAAGTGATAATTGCGATAATCCTAATGATACACTCCCAACATTCTCAAACCAAAATCCTATAAGTGTACTTTTCAACACCTCTATTTCTAATCCTGATTTTGAAGATTTTGTTGAATTTACATTATTCATTAATGACGAGGAAGTACCTAGCGGGGCAATATCTGAAGAATTAGCCCCAGGAATTTATGAAGTAAAAGTTACCGCAGAACTTGAAGATCTCTGCGAAGAAGAAGCTGTGCTTGTATTTGAAGTACGATCATCAGACTTGTTGATTTCAGATGTAAACGACATGTTTACACTCAACGAATTGATTAGCGATGTCTTTATTACAGGAAACTGCGCAAACGTTGGTAACATTAGTTCACCTAATAACGCATCGCTGAATGCGCAAGGATTTGAAAGTATTGGGTATTTTGAAGCTGGTTGTACCAATTTCCCTTTTGAAAACGGTATTGTAATCGGTTAAGGAGCTTTAGGAATAATCAATGGAACATCAAGTTCCTCTGGAAGTACAACATGGCCTGGAAATGAAGATTTAACCTTATTAGCGAGTGGTGGCTCAGGAAATGGGATAACAAGGAACGCAACTGTTTTAGAGTTTGAATTTAGTAGTTATGAAGAAGAAGTTAGTTTCAATTATATTTTTGCTTCTAATGAGTATCCTACCTTTGTTTGTAATTTTGCCGACCCGTTTGCTTTTATTATAAGTGGCCCAGGCATCGACGATACGAATTCCTATAATTTCGATGGTAACCGAAATACTCCTCAAGTTGATATGAATCTTGGAGGTCTAAATATTGCAACAATTCCTGATGAAGATGGAAATTCAGTTCCTATTACTGTATCCAATATTCATGAAAACCCAAATTGTCCCGAAGGCAGTCTTGGCTTTGTGAGTTACCCCGATTTTTATAGCGGTGCCTCTCCTTATCATAATATTAACGGTGAAACAGTTGTGTTAACTGCAACGGCTAACGTAATTCCCTGTGAAACTTACACCCTAAAGCTGATGGTTGCGGATTGGCAGGATACACAATTTGATTCCTAGGTATTTCTTGAAGGAGGAAGTTTTGATTTAGGTGCTAATTTGGGGGACGATGTATTATTTACCGACGAAGAACCAATTTTTGAAGGCCAAACACTTTTACTTGAACCTTTTGATGAAGATTTTGCCTTAAATGAAGGTTGTAATCTTAGCGTCGAATGGTTTAAAGACGGTGTTTTATTAGAAGGTGAAAATGATTTAAGCCTTGAAGTAACGGAAAGTGGTCTCTATGAAATTTTTCTTTCAGGAGACAACGATTTAGCAGGCTGTAGTACAACAGATCAAATTTTAATTGAAGTTGTTCCCGTACCAAATACTGAAGCAATAGGAAACATGTTTGACTTGTTAGCATGTCAACCCTCAGAATCTAACATCGAATTTGACTTAACTATCAACGAGGAAATTGCTCTCGCCGAACAAGAAAATTCTAACTTTAATGTGAGTTTTCATCTTAATGAAGAAGATGCACTTAACAACGAAAATCCAATTATTAATTCCCAAAACTATTTCGTCAATACTGCTGAATTAGAAGTAGAAAATAGAATTATATGGATCCGAATAGAAGAAGCATTATCAGGACTTGGGCTTTCTTCTGAAATTGCAAATTTTCAGATAGGTATTGCCAATCCTAGTATTCCAGATGCTATCGAAACAATTCAACAATGTAATGAATTCACAGGTAATGAAAACTTCTTATATGAAGTTGACTTAACATCTGTATCAAGTCAGATACTTGCTGAAAACTCAAGTGTATCTTACGAAATTAGTTATCACTTTTCTGAAGCTGAAGCTATCTCCAATGAAAATGCAATTTCTGCTATTGAAGCTCTAGAGTTAAATGAATCAAGTAATGAAATTTTCGTTAGAGTTACCACTATTAGCTCGCCTGATTGTTTTGAAGTGAGCTCATTTTTTGTAGAGTCTTATGTGAATCCTGAAATAAATACTTTAGAAGATCTTGAAAATTGTAAGTCGCTTTCGTTAGATAGCCCAATTTTTGACCTAAGTCAAATCACTCCAACGAGTGTTGGTGCTCCCGAACCTAGTTTTACTAATTTAAACTTCTACTTCACAGAAGCAGAAGCATTAGCAAGCGAAAATTCGATTGTATCTGATTTAGCTAATTTTGAAATCCCAGGTGACTTAGATGAAATTACTCTTTTTGTTCGTTTAGAAAATAACGACGACAACGGAAACTGTTTTATTGTTGAAAGCTTCAACCTGAACCACCGCGTTTTTGAATATCCATCTATCCTTGAAGAAATAGAACTTTGTATTTCTGCAGATGAAGCTAGTTATGAATTTTCACTTCAACTTGAAGCATTAACATCAGTCGCAGGCGAGTACAATTTTGAATTTTATAGTAGCGAAGCTGATGCAATTGAAGGAGACATCACCAACGAATTGACCAATGCAAATACTACAGATGATCACCCGATTAATTTGAATGTAGCTTCAACAATTACTATGCGAATTTCTTTTAGTGACGATCCAAATTGTTATCAGTTAGAGAATTTCTCGTATGTGGTTTTTGAAGAAGCTGTAATTAGTGAACTTCCTAATTTTGAACTTTGTGCCGACTTTGACAATGCTACTGAATTTGATTTTAGTAGTGTCGATTCGCAGTTAAACAATTTAAGTACCACAACAAGTTTTGAAATCACCTACTTCGAAAGTGAAGCAGATGCTCAAGCGAATCAAAACGCACTTATAGTTAATCCTTCTTCATTCGAACTTAGCGTCGGTGAATTTGAAAAAACCATTTTTGTACGTGTAGAAAATCCATTCAACGAAGATTGCAGAAGCTTTTCTTCCTTCAATTTGACTGCTTTCCCTACGGAAATTATCATGCCAGAAGAAGTTGCAGAAGAAATAGTTTTATGCCCTCAGAGTATCACACAATCCAACAATACTTTCCTAAATTTAGAACAAACGGTAGGCGAATTCTTAGGAGAAAACCAAAGTTTAGACTCACACTCGGTAAGTTTTTACACGAGTGAAGCTGACGCTGTTAGTGGTGTAAATGAAATTGATACTTCTAGTTTTGTCCAATTAGTAAATGGAGTTAATACGTTTTTCGTAAAAGTTGAAAACCTAGGAAATGCTTCTTGTTTTGCAGTAGATTCTTTTACTTATATTTTCAATGAATTCCCTGAAATCAATCAAGTTATTAGCGACTTTGATGAGTGTCTTCAAGATGGAAATGCAATCGTCGATTTGACTTCTGTTGAAGATGGAATAAACTCAGGAAACCTACCAAGTCTAACATTTACTTACTTTTTAGATGATGTAGAAGTTACAAATCCAACCGAATTTGAAGTTAGCAACAACCAAAATATAGATATCGAAATTCTTAATGAAGCTACCGGATGTACTTATGATGCTAACTTTAGCATAAACACTTCATCAGCTGAAGTTATTATTCCTGAAGATTTAGAAAATGTAGTTAGTTTCTGTCCACAGAATCAAACAGAATCAGATGAAGCAAGTATTAATTTACAAGAATTAATTGTAGGCTTCTTAGGAGATAATCAAAACTTAACTTCGCATTCTGTTGGCTTATATACTTCAGAAAATGACGCTTTAAGTGGTTTAAATGAGCTAACTAATCTTTCAAATGTTCAATTAGTAGATGGCTTCAATACCTTCTTTATCAAAGTTGAAAGTATTGACAACCCTTCTTGTTTCGAGATTGATTCAATTACCTATGTATTCAATGAATTTCCTGACATCAATCTAAGTTTAGAGAATGTAGATGTTTGTTTAGAAAATGGTGCTGAAAGCTTCAATTTAACAGAAACTGAGCTTGAAATTAACTTAGGAAACCTAACAACTTTAGATTTCACTTACTTTAATCTTGGCGAAGAAATTTTAAATCCATCTAATTTTGAAGTAAACAACAGTCAATTTGTAGAAGTTGAAATCTTCAATAATGAAACAGGATGTACATATACAACAAGCTTCAACATACTTGTGTACAATGCTATTGAATTAGGTGAAGGCACTACACTAATCGGTTGTGAGCCAACAGGGATAGATTTCTTCGATTTGACGGATGTGGAAGAAGACTTGCTAG
>SKIG01000094.1 GCA_007116535.1 Psychroflexus sp. | reverse complement strand
TTAAATTTAGAGGGAATTGTCAAAAATTTCAAAACTTCCATCAGCATAGCACAAGATAATTTTAGTGACTTCTCTATTTGGAGACTCGGACATAGTCTTTGTTACCGAGGTATCATTATTTTGGATAGAAACCTTGTTAGTTTGATCAATGAAATTTGGAATAGTTGATCTCAAATTTTCTTTTGCATAAGTTGGTGATTTAATTGGAGTAGAAGGGAAGCTTCCTTTACCATTTAGTAACCAATATAAATCAACTTCTTTAAATCGCTTTACGACCTTCATTACAAAATCTAAGCTTGGTTTATTTCTACCCGATAGAATATGAGAAATAGAAGGACGCCCAACTTCAATCTCATCTGCAAAATTACCTGCCGAAAGTTCATAATAGTCAAATAACATTTGTAAACGTTCAGCGAATTGTTCACTATTTACCATTGTAATTAGTTTGAGTAAATTATATAATCACAAATGTAAACAAACAAATGTAAATAATGAAATTTATTTAGTCCACCTATAAAAAAAGAACACATAATATATAAATAAACACTTTAGTTAACAATATTCAATAAAATGATTATCAATGTTATACAAATATTTTAGTCTTTGATTGATTTAATTTGGAATTTATCCTAACGTAGTATCAAGGATGTTTGCTTGTATCAATTTAGCCTTCTTTTCTTGAGGTTACATATGTAAACTAAGCGCAGTTTTCAAATGTGAATTATTAAAAAGTTACTTTTGTAAACGAAAAGAAAATTTACATGCAGAACATTATATCTTCATACAAGCGTTTTAAAAATCAAAACTTAAAAGGGCGATATTTTAATTACGACAAAGTAGAATCAGAAATCAAAAAGTTGACAAATCCTGTATTTGAGATTCAACAATTAGGATATTCTGTTCAAAGAAGACCTATTTACAAAATTAGTTTTGGGATTGGTAATTTTAAGATTCTCATTTGGTCGCAGATGCATGGCAATGAATCAACTTCAACAAAGGCAATTTTTGATTTACTAAACTTAATTCAGGATACTGACTATACTGTGCTAGATTACTTTAAACATGTAACAGTACATATTATACCTGTGCTTAATCCTGACGGACTAGAAGCTTACACACGAGTGAATGCAAATGAAGTTGACTTAAATCGGGACGCTTTAGAATGTTCACAGCCTGAAAGCAAAATATTGAGACGCTGTGTAGAATCAATTCAGCCTGATTTTTGTTTCAATATGCACGGCCAACGAACGATATTTAGTGCAGGTTTTGAAACCAAGCCTGCTACTTTATCCTTTTTATCGCCTTCAATCAATGAAGAACGTGCTGTCACATCTGTAAGAAAAAAGGTTATGCAGTTGATTGTAGGAATCAATGAAGGGCTTCAAGTACACATCCCACAACAAATTGGTCGTTATGATGATGCTTTCAATATTAATTGTACAGGTGACTACTATCAAAGTAATAAAATTCCTGTCATTTTGTTTGAATCAGGTCATTATAAAGATGATTATCAAAGAGAAAAAGTTAGAGAATTTACTTTTTATGCCTTAATTAAAGGTATCGAAATCCTTGCTACCAATCAGCTTAATAATTTTAACTATAAGTCATACTTTGAAATACCTCAAAATCAAAAATTGTATTTTGATGTCATTGTGAGAAATGTGAATATTAATGACAAAATTATCTCACTTGGTATATTGTATGAAGAACAATTAGAAAGCGAACACATCAAGTTTGTACCAAAAATTAGTGAAGTAGGGGATTTAACTAATTTTTTTGGTCATATAGAGATAGATGCAAATAAAGATTTGATATATTATAAGGATACTATTGTAAACAAAAAACCAGATATTCAGACTATTTTTGAAGTTGACAAGGTTAAATTAAATCGTTTGAGTGAATAATATTGTTATTTTTCAATAAAAAATCTTAAAATAGCAAATATTTTTGCCTAATAACTAAATATTTTAATTAATTTTGCAGAATATTCAATTCAAAAAATATAGGTTATGGCAAAATTTAAGCTTGACGAGACTGACCACCAAATATTGGGGATGTTAATTGATAATACTAGAACACCTTTTACTGATATTGCGAAAAAACTTTTAATTTCAGCAGGAACTGTTCATGTTCGTGTGAAGAAAATGGAGGAGGCAGGAATTATTACCGGCTCTTCATTAACATTAGATTATCAGAAATTAGGCTATTCGTTTATAGCCTACGTTGGTATTTTTTTAGAAAAAACATCACAAACACAGTTTGTTTTAAATCGTATAAATGAAATTCCTTATGTTACTGTAGCTCACGTAACTACAGGTAAATTTAATCTTTTCTGTAAAGTAAGAGCGAAAAACACAGAACATGCTAAGCAAGTAATTTTTCAATTAGATGACATAGACGGAGTTTATAGAACTGAAACCATGATTTCTATGGAAGAAAGTTTAAATGATAAGACTCGTTTGATGAAAGCCATCTTTAATGAGATGATTAAGTAGTTATCTCAGGATTTCGACAAATAAAAAAAGGTCACCTAACTAGGTGACCTTTTTTTATTTAAGATTGAAAATGTTTTTATTAATCCTCTGACTCATCCATGGTATGATAGACGTTTTGAACATCATCATCTTCTTCAATTTTTTCTAATAGCTTATCTACATCTTCTTTTTCTTCAGCAGATAATTTCTTTGTTGTTTGAGGAATACGCTCAAATCCTGAGGAAAGAATTTCGAAATTTCTAGATTCTAATTCTTTTTGAAGCGTCCCAAAAGACTCAAAAGGGGCATAGATGATAATTCCATCTTCATCTTGAAAAATTTCTTCCACACCAAAATCTATGAGCTCTAACTCAAACTCTTCTAAATCCAAATCTTCTTGATTCGTGATTCTAAAGTTGCACGTATGGTCAAACATAAATTCGACGGAACCAGATGTACCTAAATTTCCGTTGCATTTGTTGAAATAGGAACGAATATTTGCAACAGTACGGTTGTTATTGTCAGTTGCTGTTTCTATTAAAATAGCAATTCCATGTGGAGCATAACCTTCAAAAAGTACCTCTTTGTATTCGCCTTGAGACTTATCTGAAGCACGCTTGATTGCACGTTCAATATTGTCTTTTGGCATATTGGCTGCCTTAGCATTCTGAATAACGGCACGTAACCTTGAATTTGCATCAGGATCTGGCCCACCTTCTTTAACAGCCATGACTATATCTTTTCCAAGCCTTGTAAAGGTTTTGGCCATTGCAGACCAACGCTTCATTTTTCTTGCTTTTCTAAATTCAAATGCTCTTCCCACAATGTGTATTTTTAGTCTGCAAAATCTTCTAAATAACTAATATATTCTCTTAACTCCTCAACATTTAAAGGATTGTTTTGATTTTTGATAAGGTTGATAAAGTAAATCATACTTTCTGAACCAGTAATTCTTTCTGTTTCATCTTCTTCAAATCCTTCATCTTCAGGAATTGGTGCCACAAAAATTTCGAATTCTTCCAAATGTTCGTAAGCTAAACGTAAAGCTTTTGCAACAACAGGAAGTTCTTCTTCAACAGCAAAAACACGAAGTTCTTTTAGCTGATTAGCTAATGTATTGTACACAATCCCAGCATGGTCTAAATCGTCAAGGATTTTTTTGATGAGTTTAATAGCTTTCTTATTTTCCAAGGTTATATGTTTTTATTTATCAACGAGCAAAAATAAGTTTTTCCTTATTTTTCAAAACCTCTTTTCTAATTTATTTTCGATTAATTATTGTTTTTTTATTACTTAAAAATTGCAATAAACCCTCTAAACTCCTTATTTTTGCAAATCAGAAAAAATTTGTAACAGCTCACAACGTATGTCACAACAAATTGCAGACAAGCAACTTTACGATTACCAAGAGAAGGATTTAAAAACCATTTTCGAACATATTGAAGATTGTCCCGATAACTATAACTTACTGTATCAATTACCAACAGGAGGAGGGAAGACTGTAGTTTTTTCTGAAATTGTAAGACGTTATATAGAACGCAGAGGGAAAAAAGTACTAGTGTTAACGCACCGAATCGAATTGTGTAAGCAAACATCAAAAATGCTAGATGGATTCGGTGTTCGCAACAAAATCATCAATAGCAAAGTAAAAGAACTTTCCGACGATAATAATTATATGTGTTTTGTTGCGATGGTTGAAACATTGAACAATCGTTTGAATGAAGAAAAGCTTAACTTGAATAATATTGGGCTAACTATTATAGATGAAGCACATTACAATTCATTTACAAAGCTTTTTAAGTATGTTGAAGATACCTTTGTTCTTGGGGTTACAGCTACTCCCTTGAGTTCGAACATAAAACTTCCTATGAATCGTAATTACGAAAAACTAATCGTTGGCGATTCAATTTCATCACTAATAGAGAAGGGGTTTTTAGCAAAAGCTAATACTTACACCTATGATGTTGGGTTAAGTTCACTTCAAGTTGGTATTAATGGTGATTATACGGTGAAATCTTCAGAGGATTTATACACCAATATGAATATGCAAACCAAGCTTTTACAAGCTTATCAAGAGCATTGTAAAGGCAAAAAAACGTTGATATTTAATAATGGTATCAATACTTCATGGTATGTCTATACAACCTTTAAAGAAGCAGGTTATGACATCAAGCATTTGGATAATACCCATAACAAAAAGGAGCGAAATGAAATCCTAAAGTGGTTCCACGAAAAACCGGATGCCATTCTTACTTCTGTAAGTATCTTAACCACAGGATTTGATGAGCCGACGGTGGAAAATATTATACTGAATAGAGCTACAAAATCTTTAACGCTTTATTTCCAAATGATCGGTAGAGGGTCAAGGAGATTAAAAAACAAAGAGAACTTCAATGTAATTGATTTGGGGAACAATTTTGCACGTTTTGGTCCTTGGAATGCCCCTGTAGATTGGCAATTGATATTCAAAAATCCTGACTATTTCCTTGAAAATCTTGTTTCTGACGAAGAAATTGAGTCTCATTTCAGGTATACCATGCCTGATGAAGTTAGAGAATTGTTCAAAAATACTGAAGATATTAGTTTTAATATTAAAAAACGCTACAACGAAACTGTCAATAACGGTGAAAAATCTAAGCTTGTTTTAGAAGAAAGCATCGATCAGCACGCAAGAATGTGTGTAGAGAATTCTGAAGATGTGTTTGATGCGCGAATTTTATCAAGAGAACTGAAAGACGATATTTTTGATAGAGTACAACAATATACCAAATGTATAATCAATAACACCAAGAATTACCGTGATTGGTTAGTTGAAGATTACGAACGCAAACTTCGCTCAAGAATAAACGAAATGTTTATGGGGAAGTAGGAAGGAGTATCGAATATTGAATATTG
>SKIG01000172.1 GCA_007116535.1 Psychroflexus sp. | reverse complement strand
CTTAATACTTAATACTTCTTCTAGTTTATACAGCTCAATCAATTCCCTCAATTCAAGTGAAGTTGTATATTTGCATCAAAAAAGCAATGAGCCGAATTATGGCAATAGATTTTGGGATGAAGCGCACGGGAATAGCCATTTCTGACGAGATGAACTTGATTGCTTCGGGTCTATGCACAGTTGAAACTTCTCAGCTGATGGATTTCCTTAAAGAAAACATTGCTTCCAAAAACATCAGCACTTTGGTAGTTGGTCTTCCCACGCAAATTGATGGAACACCTTCTGCTATCGAAAAAAACATTCTTTTTTTTATTGAAGATTTTCAACAACTTTTTCCACATATCAAAGTCGAAAGAGAAGACGAGCGGTATACTTCAAAAATGGCAGCCGAAACCATTTATCAAAGCGGTATCAAGAAAAAAAAACGACAAAATAAAGCCTTGCTTGACGAAACAAGCGCTACTATTATTTTGCAATCCTATATGTACAACAATTAATTTTTAGTCAATGATTCTTCCAATTGTAGCCTACGGAACCCCTGTTTTAAAGAAAAAAGCAAAAGAAATTGCTCAGGATTATACCAACCTTCAAGAGCTTATAGCAAATATGTTCGAGACCATGTATAATGCGCATGGAGTAGGGCTCGCTGCGCCACAAATTGGATTGCCAATTCGTCTTTTTATTGTAGATGCAACGCCATTTGCAGAAGACGAGGGACTCACCAAAGAAGAGCAAGAACAACTAAAAAACTTTAAAAAAGTATTCATTAATCCCGTTATTGAAGAAGAATCAGGAGACGATTGGGATTTTAACGAAGGCTGTTTGAGCATACCCGATGTGCGTGAGGACGTCTTTAGAAAGCCCAACATAAAAATTTCATACGTAGATGAAAACTTTCAACCACAGCAAATGGAATTAAATGGTTTGGCTGCGCGCGTTGTGCAACATGAGTACGACCACATCGAAGGGATTTTGTTTACCGACAAATTGTCTAGCTTCAAAAAGCGTCTTATCAAGGGAAAACTCGCCGCCATCGAAAAAGGAAAAATCAATGTCGACTACCGCATGTCTTTCCCAAAAGCTTCCAAAAGAAGATAGCATAGAGTTTTTTTAAAAATTAAGTAGTCAAATAATTTGGGCGTTCCCCTGCTACCGCAGGGTCGGGCTTTCCGTTCCAATCTTTTTTCTCGTACCTCTAAAAAAGGATTTCCTCTGCAATCCCTAACGCAAAAGCAGTTTTCATTAGGATATTTCTCTATGAAATTGTTACAAACCCTGATTTTCCTCATATATTAATGCAAGCTATCTCATTAATTTTGGGGCATAAAAAACAAATGTTATGCGATTAAATTGGGGATCTTATATTGTAATGGCCATTATTGGATTTATTGGCTTCATCTTATTTTTTGTAGTGCAAATGCTTTCATCAGAACACAGCCAAGATTTGGTGCGAGAGGCTTACTACCACGATGAACTTATGTTTCAACAAGAAATAGACAAGCACAAACGCACACAGAAATTAGAAGATAAATTTCAAGTGATTTCTACTTCAGAAGGATTAAAAGTGATTTTTCCTGAAGACGTAAAAGCATCTGAAATAGTTGGTAGTATTCAACTATACCGCCCATCTAACAAAGCTTTGGATACAAAATTAGATATTCAACTATCAGAAAATCAACAATTGATTGGTAAGGACTATTTATTAAAAGGTCGTTGGGATGTACTTATCAATTTCAGTTTCCAAGACGAGGAATATTCCTATAAAAAAGAAATTGTTTGGTAATGATTTGGACAGCTTTTGTTTTGGGTTTAGTTGGTAGTTTGCACTGTGTTGGTATGTGCGGACCGATTGCCTTTATGCTTCCCGTTGGCAAAAGTTCTCCATCCAAAAAATTTATTCAAGTAAGTTTATATCACCTAGGAAGATTAATTTCTTATCTCGCTTTAGGACTAGTATTTGGTGCTATTGGTTCAGCTGTTTTTACCTTTGGGGTACAACAACAAATTTCAATTATTGTAGGAGTAATAATGCTTTTGTTGGTTGTTTTTCCGTACAAACCCATGCAGAAAGTAAAAGTGTTTCAGCCTATTTATAGTGTATTTTACAAAATTCAATCTCAGCTTGGAGCATCCCTAAAAAAAGATAGTTTTGGTAGCTTGTTTCAACTCGGTTTGTTAAATGGTTTGCTTCCATGCGGATTGGTTTATATGGCAATTTTTGCCTCTTTAGCTATAGGTGATTTTTGGGAAAGTAGCTTGTATATGGTCTTCTTCGGATTAGGGACAATTCCACTGATGACGGGAGTTATTTACGCAAGGGATTTTATCCAACAAGTCATGAAATGGAATCCACGTAGAATTATTCCTTATGCAGTCGCTTTTATGGGGATACTCTTTATTTTAAGGGGGTTAGGACTTGGGATTCCTTATATTTCGCCAAAACCAATGATAGAACAAGTTTCTAGCAATTACGAATGTCACTAAAGTCGCTTAAAAACCTGAGTCACTTTCGGTAGATTTCTGTTTTGTAAGGCTTTCTTTATTTTTTACATTCGTCATACTCAAGGTTGGCATATAGCTTCCTCGGTACCTTTCCACATCAATAGCAACTACAACTTCTCTTTCTTTTTGCTCTAACAGACTTACATAAGCAGCATTTTCATTTACATAAGCTTGTGGTCTATTCCAAGTGGGATGCTCGTCAATTAAGCTATAACCACGTTCGGATAAATATTTTTTGCTTCCTTTAATATGGTTCAGTGTTTTGATATAGTTTATTCCATAAAAATTGCCTGCGGGTTTAAACACGATGACTTTTAGTTGATTGTTTTCAAACACTAAATCTTCAAAATAGATTGCCCATTCAACATCTCTGTCAAATCGAATATTTTGGTAAGAAGAATCGTCTTGAAGTACTTTTATAGCTTCATTTTTATCCATATTGAAATACAGGTCTTTAAAAAGACGACTTTCTTGTGCAATCGAAATTGTTGACACAAAAATGAATAAGAAAAAGTAAGGAAATGACTTTAGCATATAAAATTTGATATAGTTTCAAATTTACGAAAAAAAGTCACATAAATTCCGAAACAATTCACGATTTAAGAGACTTTCAATAAAGCTTCATTGATAGCTTTGATAAGCTGAGGACCTTCGTAAACAAAACCTGTATATAATTGAACTAAACTTGCGCCTGCTTCAAATTTCTCAAATGCATCTTCGGGGGAGTGAATTCCTCCCACACCAATAATTGGGAAAGCTGCTTTAGATTTTTGGTGTAGGTATTTGATGACTTCAGTGGAGCGATGGGTGAGAGGTTTTCCGCTCAAGCCGCCCATTTCATTTTTGTTTTGGCTTTGCAATCCATCACGAGAAATAGTGGTGTTAGTCGCAATTATACCATTTAATTTAGTTTCCTTAATGATGTCTATAATGTCGTCCAATTGCTCATCGGTCAAATCAGGAGCTATTTTTAAAAGTATAGGTTTCGGTTTTGGCTGTTTTTTGTTTTCTTGTTGAAGCGCATTCAATAACTTAGTCAAAGGCTCTTTTTCTTGCAATTCCCTTAGATTTGGAGTGTTTGGAGAACTCACATTCACCACAAAATAGTCGACATAAGGAAAAAGTAACTCAAAATTGATCAAATAATCATTTAATGCTTTCTCGTTAGGAGTAACTTTATTTTTCCCAATATTTCCTCCTACAATTATGTTTCCTTTACTTTTAAGTCTTTCTATCGCATCTTTTACACCACGATTATTGAACCCCATTCTGTTGATGATAGCTTGGTCTTCTTTCAAGCGAAACAATCTTTTTTTTGGGTTTCCTTCTTGCGGTTTTGGAGTAAGGGTTCCGATTTCAATAAATCCGAAACCTAGATTATGTAGCTCTTTGTACAACTTTGCATCCTTATCAAAGCCTGCTGCCAAACCAACAGGATTCGGAAACTTAATGCCAAATACTTCACGTTCTAAGTTGGGATGATTCACCACAAATCGATTTCTTAGCAAACTAGAAACCCCCGGTATTTTATTGATTACTTTTAAGCTAGAAAAAGAAAAGTGATGAACTTTTTCAGGGTCAAATTTGAATAATAAAGGACGTATGAGTTGTTTGTACATAGTAAGTTATATAATCAATTGTAAGCTTTTTGCTATGCAAGAGTACTAAAATGCTTCACCAATGGTAATGTAAAGTCCATTTTCGTCAGGAGTGTATGCATAATCAAGTCTTGCCCAAATATCTTTCTTTTGAAATAATAAAAAACGCAAACCTGCTCCTGCGGCCCATCTCAATTTGTCTGTGCTATAGTTGTCGAATTCATCAAAAACAGAGCCTACGCTTGAAAATACGGTTGCTCCCCAGCGTTCTGTAAAACCTAGCTTAAGAGGAAGCATGCGGTATTCCACCTGAGTAGCAATCATTTTTCTATCTCTAAACCTTCCTAAAAAATAACCACGCATCATATTTTGTCCACCCATCAATGCAAGTTGGTTGAAAGGGACATCACCACCAAAATTAAATTGACCTAGTAATTGCGCCGCAAATACATTTCTTTTGCCAACGGGAGTAAAAAAACGCGTGTCCGATACAATATTATAGTAATCTACACTACTATTCATAAATGGATTGAACTTGATATACCCAAACTCAGAAAACCAACCATCTCTAACATTCAGTACATTGTGTCGTTCATCATAAACTAAGCCAATTCCAAGTCCAATATTAGTAGTTCCTTGCGCACCAAAGGGAAGATTGTCTAATTGCCCATTATCTGTTTTAAATTCGACAGAAGACAGGCTTCTAAAATCAGCTTCAAGACCTAAAAAGAAATTTTTTCCAATTTTCCTGAGCACACGTTCTTTGATATTTACCTGAAATGCATCTACAAGAGCAATTTCATCTCTAGGAACACTAGTCATTTCACTTTGAATACCAAAGTACTTTAAAGGAAATCGTTCAACTAGAATTTCACCTAAGAAAAACCACTCATCTTGATCGGAATATATGGCATGTTCAAATCTCGCTCCGTATTGTTTATTTACTGTAAAAAAGGTAAATCCGCTAATTTCGCTTAGACGATTATTTTTGTCGTTATTAGCAAAATACACAAAAAGAGGACTAAATCCTATTTCAAGACTTGTTTCAGGTTCGTACGCCAGGGTTGGATACATCATAAACTGAGAACGCTCCTCAGCAACGGTATCTTTGATAACTCTATTTATATAATTGAAAAGTTTGCTTTGTTTTTTCGGAATTGAGTCTTTTTCTTGCCCAAAAGAAATCGATACACCAATAAACAAAAACAAAAGCACACGTGACAATTGCTGCATCGTTTTTTATTTAAGCGTCAAATATACTTATTTAAAAATTCTGGG
>SKIG01000068.1 GCA_007116535.1 Psychroflexus sp. | reverse complement strand
CCAGCAATCATGTCTTGCGAAATAGCACAATCGGGTATAAGCTTCTTAATATTATCTATAAGTGTAAAGTATTCCTCTCTCGTATGCAAACGATTCATCAATTTCAATATACGGTTGCTACCACTTTGTACAGGCAAATGGATATAGTTACATATATTATGGTGTTTTGCCATACTTTCAATAACATCCAACGTCATGTCTTGCGGGTTGGATGTAGAGAAACGAATTCTCATTCTCGGAAAAGCTTTTGCTACCATATCTAGTAATTGAGCAAAATTGACGGCAGTTGCTTTTTGCATTTCGGTAGCGTTTTTGAAATCTTTCTTCAATCCACCACCGTACCATAAATATGAATCTACATTCTGACCAAGTAAGGTAATTTCTTTAAAACCTTTCTCCCAAAGATTTTTTACTTCTTCCATGATACTCTGCGGGTCACGACTACGCTCCCTTCCACGAGTAAATGGAACTACACAGAAAGTACACATATTATCACAGCCACGAGTAATAGATACAAATGCAGTAACTCCGTTGCTATCTAATCTTACAGGTGAAATATCTCCGTAGGTTTCATCTTTGGATAGAATCACATTTACAGCGTTTCGTCCTTCTTCAACTTCAGCAACAAGGTTAGGTAAATCTTTGTAAGCATCGGGACCAACTACTAAGTCAACAATTTTTTCTTCCTCAAGAAATTTTTCCTTCAGACGCTCAGCCATGCACCCTAAAACCCCCACTTTCATTTGTGGATGAGTCTTTTTCACTGCATTGAATTTCTCTAAACGCTTTCTAACTGTTTGTTCTGCTTTGTCTCGGATAGAACAAGTATTCACAAGAACCAAGTCAGCTTCTTCAAGTTGATTGGTGGTGTTATACCCTTCTTCAGCTAAAATAGATGCAACAATTTCACTATCACTAAAGTTCATCTGACAACCGTAGCTTTCGATGTATAGTTTTTTCCCGTTACTATTATATTGTATATGGTCAAGACTAGTGCCTTGCTTTTTTTCGTCTATAATTTTTTCCATCACCTAAATTCAAATTTTTGCAAAGATACAACCTTGCGAGTGGATGACAAAGTGTCACTTGTTATTAAAATAGCACAAAAATTATGTTTTTTAAATTTTAAATTAACTTTTCAAATAATTGAAAATCAATATTATATATTTTTAGTGCAATAGGTTTAACACACGTAAACGTGACTTCTGAATCAATAGTTAAATAAAAACTCATACTTTTGTCCGCATAAAATTTCTACTATGGCTAAAAATCTTGTAATTGTCGAGTCACCTGCAAAAGCAAAAACAATCGAAAAGTTTTTGGGAAAGGATTTTAAATTAGCATCCAGTTACGGACATATATCCGATTTACCTTCAAAAGAACTTGGCGTTGATGTTGACAAAGATTTTAAGCCGAAATACATAGTAAATAAGGACAAAAAAGAAGTAGTAAGCCAGCTGAAGAAATTAGCAAGTAATGCAGAGATGGTTTGGTTGGCAAGTGATGAGGACCGTGAAGGAGAAGCAATTGCATGGCATTTGGCAGAAGCACTTAACTTGAAGCCAGAACAAACCAAGCGTATAGTTTTTCATGAGATTACCAAGTCTGCTATTCAAAAAGCTATCGAAAAACCACGAGAAATCGACTATAACCTCGTCAATGCACAGCAAGCTAGACGTGTTTTGGATAGGTTAGTTGGTTACGAACTTTCGCCCGTGCTTTGGCGTAAAGTGAAGGGAGGTCTTTCAGCAGGAAGAGTTCAGTCTGTTTCTGTAAGACTAATAGTAGAAAGAGAAAGAGAGGTTCTTGATTTTACTCCTGAAAATTCTTACCGAGTAGATGCTGAATTTGCTACTTCAGAAGGAGCAACTTTCAAAGCGAAGTTACCTAAGAATATCTCTAGTAAAGAAGAAGCAAAAGCTTTTTTAGAAAAGCATCTGAATGCGAAATTTAAAGTAGATGAGCTAACAAAAAAGCCAGCTTCTAAGTCACCTGCACCACCTTTTACAACCTCTACGCTTCAACAGGAAGCGGCGCGTAAATTAGGTTTTCCTGTGGGGAAAACTATGAATATTGCACAGCGTCTATATGAATCTGGAAGGATAACTTATATGAGAACGGATAGCGTAAACCTGTCTACTGAAGCTAAAAATGGTGCAAAAAATGAAATTCATTCCGCCTACGGAAGTCAATACCACCACGAACGAAATTATAAGTCGGGAGCTAAAGGAGCACAGGAAGCTCACGAAGCAATACGTCCAACAAATTTTGCAGTACATAATGCTGGTGATGATTACGACCAATCGCGTTTGTATGACTTGATTTGGAAAAGAGCTATCGCTTCTCAAATGAGTAATGCTCAATTAGAAAGAACGGTGGCTAAAATTGCTTCTAATTCTTCCGAAGAACAATTTGTAGCTAGAGGTGAAATGATCAAGTTTGATGGTTTCCTCAAGGTTTATTTGGAAGGTAAAGATGAAGAAGACGAAGAGCAAGATGGATTGTTACCTAACATAAAAGAAGGTGAATCCCTTACCAATAATTACATTCAGGCAACGGAGCGTTTTACGCGTCCGCCTGCGAGATATACCGAAGCTTCTTTGGTTAAAAAGTTAGAAGAATTAGGGATTGGTAGACCGTCTACTTACGCACCAACTATTTCGACTATTCAAAATAGAAAATATGTTGAAAAAGGTCAAATAGAAGGAACGAAAAGAAATTACATCCAACTAACTTTAGAGAATCAGCAAATTCAGTCTAAGAAATTGAGTGAAATGGTTGGTTCTGACAAAGGAAAACTTGTTCCAACAGACGTTGGAATGGTAGTAAACGACTTTTTGGTAGAGCATTTTAGTAGCATATTAGATTATAATTTTACAGCTGAATTAGAAGAAGATTTCGATAAAATTGCGGAAGGAAAGAAGGATTGGACAAATGTTTTAAAAGGTTTCTACAGTAGTTTTCATCCTACTGTAAAAGACGTTGAAAAGAATGCAGAGAGAGAAGTAGGAGAACGTATTTTGGGAACCGACCCCAAATCAGGAAAACCGGTAAGCGCTAGATTAGGGAAGTATGGGCCAATGGTTCAAATAGGAAGTGTAGAAGACGATGAGAAGCCTCGATTTGCAGGTTTACAGCCTCACCAAACACTTAATAGTATAACCTTTGAAGAGGCAATGGAACTGTTTCAATTGCCAAAAAGCCTAGGAGAGTATAAGGGAGAAGAAGTTGAAGCAAATGTAGGTAGATATGGTCCTTACGTTAGGTATGGAAATAAGTTTGTTTCATTAGATAAAGACGAAGATCCACTAGAAGTTAGCCTAGATAGAGCAATAGAGCTTATAAAAGCCAAGGAAAAAGCAGACGAGCCAATTTATACCTATAAAGGTGAAGGAGTGCAGAAAGGTAAAGGTAGATTTGGCCCATTCTTGAAATGGAATGACATGTTTATTAACGTAAACAAAAAATACGATTTTGACAATTTAAGTGAGAAAGACATTATCGAGCTTATTGAAGATAAAATACAAAAAGAAAAAGATAAAGTTATCCATAATTGGGAAGAAGAGGGAATACGATTAGAAAAAGCTCGTTGGGGACGCTTCAATTTGATTAAAGGAAAAACTAAGATTGAATTACCCAAAACTACCGAGGCTGCTAAAATGACGCTTGCAGAAGCTCAAAAGTTGATCGAAGCCAAATCGTCTAAAAAGAAAACAGCTAAAAAAACAACAAAAAAGAAAGCAAGCACAAAAAAGAAATAGTTGGATTATATGGACAATTTCGAGTTTTTGGAAACTATCCCTCAGGTATTTGTAGAAGAATATCTTCGTAGAGATGAATTCTGCTTAGGAGAAAACGTTCAGTTTTGGGATGGAGAAGACTTAGATTTATCTAACTACGAGATAGCTATTGTAGGTTTGAAAGAGGTAGTCAATCAAAATGAATTCGATGTTTATTTTGAATTTAGAAAACACCTCTATCAACTTTATCCCGGTAATTGGCATAAACGAATTATAGATTTAGGGAATATTCCGCTTGCAGAAAATTACAAGGACAGTGAATTTTTAATTGTTTCTATTTTAAAACAACTATTAAAGAAAAATGTTATTCCCATAATTCTTGGATCCTCACAAAAATATAGCTTTTGTCAATATAGGGCATACGATGAGGTTAAGTATATGGTCAATCTTGCCTGTGTAGATGCAAAATTTGATTTAGGGAATGCAGACTCAGAGTTAAGCAATACTAACTACGTTGGTCACATGGTTGTTCAGCAGCCTTACAATTTGTTTAATTACGCTAATTTGGGGTACCAAAATTTTTACGTGCGACAAGATGAAGTTTCTTTGTTGGATAAATTACATTTTGAATCCTATCGACTTGGCGAAATTACAACCAACATAAGACTTGTAGAGCCAATTCTAAGGGATACAGATTTGGTGAGCATAGATATGGAGTCACTTAAAGTTTCTGAGATTGGCATAGGCGGTACTATGGTAAACGGTTTCTTAGCTAAAGAATTGGCTGCTATTGCAAGGTATGCAGGTTTAAGTGAAAAAGTATCTAGCATTAGTTTGTATCTAAATGACTCAAAGCTAAATGTTTCACTTAATGAGGTGATTGCACAAACAATTTGGTATTTTATTGAAGGTGTAAATTTTCGTGTGAAAGAAAATGTTACTTCAAAAAATCAAAACTTTACCAAGTATATAGTTCCAATAGAAAATGAAGACTTAATTTTTTATCATAGTGCATTTTCAGATCGATGGTGGATTGAAATACCACAAATAATTCGAAATAGTAATAATTTTAAAGAAACCTCGTTATTACCGTGTACGAAGGATAACTATTTGAATGCATGCCAACAAGAGTTTCCCAATCGTTGGATTAAGGCAAAGTTAAAAAATGAAATATGACAATTAAAAAAATATTTTAAGTCATTATTAAGAAAACAGTTGTATTTTTGAAAATAAATATCTAGGTTTACAGCCTCGAAAATTATAAGTTATAATTAGCAAGAAATGAGAAAAATTGTTCAATTACTTTTAGTAGCAACCTTCTTAATTGGGTGTGGTAATAATGACCGTGGTCAATTGGTTGGAGTAAAAGGAAAAAATTGGAAACCTGAAAAACCTTATGGGATGGTTCTAGTAACAGGTGGTTCATTTATCATGGGAAAGTCCGATTATGATATCGCAGGTTCAAATGATGCCCCAACAAAAACGGTTACAGTACCATCTTTCTATATGGATGAAACTGAAATCACCAACTCTGAGTATAGACAATTCGTGTTTTGGGTTAGAGATTCTGTAATCAGACAATCTCTAGCTGAAGCTGCAGAATTAGCAGGAACAACTGATGGCGGTGGAAGAAGAAATAGATCTATAGGAAACTTTGCTTTCAAAAATG
>SKIG01000123.1 GCA_007116535.1 Psychroflexus sp. | reverse complement strand
TCTTTGGTAGGAGGGAAGCTAAGTTCTTTGTAACCGTGCGTTAAGAAATTTCGTGAATAACTAAAAAGAAAATCACGCTCGTTCATCATGGCTTTTCTTACTACCGAACCTGCGCCATCTGTACCAATCAAGAAATCTGCTTCAATAGTAAGCTCATTTTGATTTTCGTTGTTGATGAAAATAGCTTTACTGCTTTTTAAATCTACTTTTTTACATTCAAAATTGAAATGTAAACGAAGATTTTCGTGTTTTTCAGCTTCGTCTAAAAGAACAGCATTCAGTCCACTTCGTGAAATGGAATTGATGTATTCTTCCGGGCGACCGCTGTATTTTGAAAGTACGGTATTTCCTTCTTTATCATGCAACATCCGTCCGTGCATTGGGATGCATAATGGGGTTACTTTGTCTTGTAATCCAACAAGTTTGATGCCTTTCATCCCACGATCTGAAAAAGCTAAGTTAATGGATCTTCCAGCTGAAAGTTGGTTTTTTCTCAAATCAGGTCGTTTTTCTACCAAATCGACTTGGTAGCCCAATTGAGCTAAACGTAAACCGAGCATGGTGCCACATAAGCCTGCACCGATAACTAATATATGTTCTTTTGCCATTAGCAAAGTGATTTTAAAATTTCAACAAATTTGTAAACGTCTTCAAACGAATTATAGAGTGGAGCAGGAGCAACACGAATTACATCGGGCTCTCGCCAATCGGCAATAACACCTTTTTCAGTTAGCGCTGTGAATAAGGACTTGTCCGCATTTTTCACTTGAATACTTAACTGACAGCCGCGTTCTTCAGGATTTCTTGGGGTAATGATATTGATTTTTTCGAGTTGAAGTTCATCGAGTAAAAACTCTAAATAACCTGTCAGCAACACTGCTTTTTTACGAATATTTTCAAAACCCGCTTGGTCAAAAACCGTCAATGAGGATCTGATAGCCGCCATCGATAAGATGGGGGGATTGCTTAATTGCCAACCTTCCGCTCCGGGGATAGGGTCAAATTCCTTCCGCATGTTGAAGCGCGTATCCTTGTTATGTCCCCACCAACCAACAAAACGCTTCAATTCTTTGTTGTGTGCGTGCCTTTCATGAACAAAGCATCCGCCCAAACTTCCTGGACCAGAATTGAGGTATTTGTAAGTACACCAAACCGCAAAATCGGCTCCAACTTCATGAAGATTGGGTTGAATATTCCCAGCGCCATGTGCTAAATCGAACCCAACAACAATATCATTGCGATGACCTAATTCTGTTATTTTTTTCATTTCATAAAACTGACCTGAGTAATAATTGGTGTTTCCAATCATAAACAGTGCAATTTTATCACGATTATCTTCAACTATTTGCTCTAAATCTTCAAAACGACAAAGATTTTCGCCTTCTCGAGGCTTCCATAAAATCAATCCATCTTTTGGGTCGATGTTATGAAATTTGAGTTGCGATTCTACTGCGTATTTATCTGATGGAAAAGCATCTGCTTCAATCACTATTTTGTAACGAGTGGGTGTGGGTTGATAAAACGAAACCATCATGAGGTGAAGGTTTGTTGTAAGCGTGTTCATAACTACAACTTCAGAAGGTTTTGCGCCAACGATTTTTGCCATGGATTCACTTAGAAATTCATGGTAAGGCATCCACGGTTTTTTTGCTTCGGTATGGCCTTCGACTCCTAATTTTGCCCAATCATCTAATTCTTGTTGAATGTAGGTTTGGGTCAGTTTGGGTTGCAAACCAAGCGAGTTTCCACATAAGTAAACATGTGGTTCTCCGTTTTTTTGCAGTGGGATATGAAATTCATCTCTAAACTTTTTTAACGGATCTTTTTGATCCATTTGCTGAGCGAATTCTAATGAATTCTTATAAGTTATTTTTTCCTGTGTAAGCATGTAATTTAAAAGTATCTTTTATTTGAAGAAAATTATCAGCCGCTTTACATATTGATTTATTCACAAGAAAATGAATTTTTATTTCTTGATTTTAAAGAAATTTCAACAACGGAAGCGATTATATTTCTTTTTTGTAAATATACGTTAAAGCGATATGTAACACAATACTTAATGATCAAAAAAAACCCCCGTTTGGTAAACGAGGCTTCTTGTGATACTTATCGAATTGGTTGATTCAAAATCAAATCGATGTATTTGTTTATGTTTTCTTTTAAATCTCTTCGGTGAGTGATGAAATCTAAGAAACCGTGTTCAAGTAGAAACTCAGAAGACTGAAAACCGTCGGGTAAATCTTTGCCGGTAGTGTCTTTTACAACTCTTGGACCAGCGAATCCAATCAAAGCTCCAGGTTCAGCGATGTTAATATCTCCTAACATCGCAAAAGAAGCAGTTGTTCCTCCTGTTGTTGGGTCTGTACAAAGTGAAATGTAAGGAATTTTCTTTTCTGCAAGTTGATTTAATTTAGCTGAGGTTTTTGCCAACTGCATCAATGAATAAGCAGCTTCCATCATTCTTGCGCCACCTGATTTAGAAATGATGACTAGCGGAACATTATTTTTGAGTGAATAATCTGCTGCGCGCGCAATTTTTTCACCAACAACAGAACCCATCGAACCACCAATAAATGAAAAATCCATAGCCGCAACGACTAAGTCTTTTCCTTTTGATTTTCCTACAGCTGTTCGTATTGCGTCTTTTAAGTTTGTCTTTTTTTGAACTTGAACTAAACGTTCTTTGTATTTTTTTGTATCCTCAAACTTTAAGGGATCTTTCGATTTTAAGTTTGCATCAAGTTCTTTGAACTCATTGTTGTCAAACAAAATTTCAAAATATTCTTTGCTACCAATTCTTACGTGGTAGTCGTCTTCAGGACTGACGTAGAAGTTTTTTGCAAGTTGTTCAGATTCAACAATCTTACCTGTTGGAGATTTGTACCACAAGCCTTTAGGGGTGTCCTTTTTTTCTTCGGTACTTGTAATGATTCCTTTCTTCTTCCGTTTAAACCAAGCCATGTTTTCCAAATTACTTAATTTTAAAGAGTGTTTACATTGTTTAAATCTTCAAAAGCTTTTTTCAATCTTTCAACGAAAGTTTTTTCGCCTTCTCTTAACCAAACTCTTGGGTCGTAGTGCTTTTTATTTGGTACGTCGTCGCCATCAGGATTACCGATTTGACTAGCTAGATATGCTTCTTTAGATTTCATGTAATCACGAATACCCTCCATATAAGCAAATTGAAGATCGGTGTCGATATTCATCTTAATCACACCATAGCCTATAGATTCTCTAATTTCTTCTAAGGTTGAACCACTTCCGCCATGAAAAACGAAATCGATGTGGTTATGTTCGACTCCAAACTTTTTAGAAACATATTCTTGTGAATCTTTAAGAATAGTTGGAGTAAGTTTTACGTTTCCTGGTTTATAAACCCCGTGAACATTTCCAAAAGCAGCAGCAATTGTAAATTGATCACTTACTTTACTTAACTCTTCGTAGGCGTAAGCTACTTCTTCGGGTTGTGTATATAACTTAGAGACGTCAACGTCCGTGTTGTCAACTCCATCTTCTTCACCACCTGTAACTCCAAGTTCTATTTCTAAGGTCATGCCCATTTTAGACATACGCTCTAAATATTTTTTGCAAGTTTCAATATTTTCTTCGATTGGTTCTTCAGATAAATCAATCATGTGAGAACTAAAAAGAGGTTTACCTGTAGCTTCAAAGTGTTTTTCACTAGCATCAAGAAGACCATCAATCCAAGGAAGTAATTTTTTTGCGCAATGGTCTGTATGTAAAATAACTGTTGCACCATAAGCTTCAGCAAGTTCATGAACATGCTTAGCTCCCGCGATAGATCCTAGGATAGCTGCTTTTTGTCCATCGTTGCTAAGTCCTTTTCCTGCATTGAACTGTCCTCCACCATTAGAAAATTGAATAATCACTGGTGCGTTTAAGGATGCAGCGGTTTCTAAAACACCATTAATTGAATTGCTACCAATTACATTTACCGCAGGTAATGCGTATTTATTGGCTTTAGCGTGGTTGAAAATTGCTTGAACTTCTTTTCCGGTTGCAACTCCCGGCTTGATATTATGACTCATAGTTGATAATTTTCAAATTTAAATAAGTTGTAAAAATAGTAAAAATTTAGTTTTTAGCTGTTAGGTTATTATACATATTATGGTAAGTTGATAGCTAGGTGGTTGAACTAGCTTTAAAAAGGATAGTTGATACCAAAGTTATAGACCACATTAGCAAAATTATAATTTTTGAACCAAAGACCACCTTCGGGAGTTGGTTCATAAGTTTTGAAACCCAAATCAAAACGAATGACAAAAAAGCTTAAGTCATAGCGAAGTCCAAATCCTGAGGCAACTGACAAATCTCTTAAATCATTCAGCGAAGAAAAGGTAGCATCTTTATCTATTACATTGTCAAATACATTCCAAATATTTCCTGCATCTATAAAGATGGCAGAGTTGAATGAGCCAAATAAATTGAAACGGTACTCAGCATTGAATGCTAATTTGAAGTTTGCTTCATTAAAATCATTTCTTCCTCCTGTTCGCCCCGGGCCTAAATCATAGGGCTGCCATCCACGGTTATCATTAGGGCCTCCCGCAAAAAAACTTCGTATGAAAGGAATTGAATTGGCATTTCCGTAGGGTATAGCAATCCCACAATAAGCTCGAGTTGCAATAATGTTTTTTCTGCCTAAATCAAATCGTTTGATAAAATTGATTTCGGTCTTTACGTATTGCGAAAACTGAACTCCGAAGATATCGTAATTACCGTTGTCATTTCTATTTAGTCCAATCCCATCAGCAATAAGCGACAAAGCATTTCCTGCAAGCTCCAATCGTGTTCTTATTTGGTAGAAATCTTCGTCATCGATATTTTTCCTTGTTGAGTAATCTAAAGTGAAATTTGATGCAATAATGAGGTTGTTTTCTGTCAAACGTTCTTTCCTTTCAATAATAGAGGAAGCTAAGCGTTGCTCAACTAAATTGAAATCAACTTCTCCTTGGTTAATTAGTTCGACAAAAGCATCTGCACCTTGAGGTATAATTAGGTTCTGTTCTCCTGTTGAAGTTTCTTCAAAAAGTTCAGCAGGAAGTTGGTCGATATTGTTTTGTGCAAGTAAGTTTAATTCCCTAAACGAATTTCCGAATACATTAAAGTAATTTTCTATATTTAAGTTGTTTACAAACTGTATGTTGATTAAATCGAATTGGCTGAAAATTTGTTTCCTAGGCTTCCATCGGTAGCTAAAGGAGGAGTTGAGGTTCCTTCTGTCTAACCCTATATTCTGTTGTGAACTAAAACCGAAGTTTAAACTCGTAAAGGGAGACATCTCGTTTGTTATGAAGCTTTTTGTTTTTATTGGGAAGGCAATTTTAGGCCAACTCAGGCGTGCATTGGCACCAACTTCAGAAATATTTAAAAATCGAGAAGAAGCACTTGCTGCATCCCTTGAGGAGCCGATAATTCC
>SKIG01000043.1 GCA_007116535.1 Psychroflexus sp. | reverse complement strand
TTGCCAAATTTCAGTTCTGTTTAAAATCCACATACGAGACAAATCGTCAGGCTTTAGGTAAATTCCATGACCGTGAATTCCTTGGTAAGTCGAACCAATAAAAGGTGTTGCAGAAAAACTCTTCCAATGAGAAGCAGTGTTGATTTCACTTTTTTCAGCCAAGATATAGGACTCTGCAGCATTAGTAGAACGTGCAAAAACAATCAACAAAGTATCGCCAATAAGCTGAATTCCGCGTGCGTTAGAGGTGCGTATGGAAGTATCATAAGACTTGTGTGTCATTTGCAAACGTGAAATGTCATAACCTACTTCTTGCGAAACTCCTGAAGAATTATTATCGTCAGAATCACAGGAAACCAACCCAAAACTCAGAAACAAAGAAAATAGTGCTATTATAAAAGGGAGGAAAGTTTGTCTTGGCTTATAAAGTTGAATATTCATAAAGTTGGTATTAATTCACAGCTGCTTCAACTTTGCAGAACTCAGCCAAAACTTCAATTACATGGTCGATTTCTTCTTTGGTATTGTAGTGCGAAAAAGAAAATCGAAGTCCCGGGTATTGCAATCGCTCCTCATCATAAATGGCATTCAACACAAAAGAACCTTGGTCGCTACCGCTTTGGCATGCGCTACCTTTTGAGCAAGCGATTCCCTTCAAATCCAATTGAAAAAGCATCAATGCCGCTTTGTCTTTTGGCACGGGCAGTGAAACATTTACCAAGGTGTAGGTGCTTTTTTCCATAGTAGCCGACATTCCGTTGAACATTACATTCGGAATTGCGGTTTGTATTTGTTGAATAAAGTATTTTTTTAAGTCTGCGATGTAAGCAGCGTCTTTCGATAAATGCTCATAAGCCAAAGTAAAGGCTTTTTCCATTCCGACAATATTGTGTACATTTTCTGTACCTGCGCGAAAGCCACGTTCTTGAGAGCCTCCGTGAATCAATGCTTTTAACTTATGTCCTTTTCGGATAAAAGCAAATCCTACTCCCTTCGGTCCGTGAAACTTATGTGCTGCGACAGCTAAAAAATCGATAGGCAAGACTTGCAAATTTAGTTTAAAGTGTCCAACCGACTGAACGGTATCGCTATGAAACAAGGCTTTATTTTGTTGGCATAAGTGAGCTACTTTTTCGATGTCGAGCATATTACCAATTTCATTGTTGATATGCATCAAAGAAACTAAAGTCTTCAATTCTGACTTCGCCAATTCAACAGCAAGTTGAGTTAAATCAGGGTTTCCGTGTTCATCTAAAGCTAGGTAAGTAACTTTTGTGCCAAACTTCTCTTCCACATGCTCAACTGCATTCAATACAGCATGGTGTTCGATGCGAGTAGTAATGATATGTTCTACTCCCAAATCTTTGACACACGACTGAATGACTAGATTGTCTGCTTCTGTCCCTCCTGACGTGAATATGATTTCCGAAGCCGATACATTCAGCTCTTTAGCAATGGTTTTTCTAGCGTTTTCGACCAAAGACTTTGCCTTTCTACCAAACGAGTGAGTCGAAGACGGATTGCCGTAAGTAGATTTCATACACTCAGCAATAGCCTCAATTACTTCGGTACGCATCGGCGTTGTTGCTGCATTGTCTAAATATATCATTTTACCTCTGTTTGTAACACCATAAAATCAACTTCAAAAGTTAATTGCAGTATGTATTTAAAATTTATTTGTCTTAACTATCTTTGTTTCAATTTCAATAAAATTTGAAATATCC
Organism: Psychroflexus sp.; assembly: GCA_007116535.1. Taxonomy (GTDB): domain Bacteria; phylum Bacteroidota; class Bacteroidia; order Flavobacteriales; family Flavobacteriaceae; genus Psychroflexus. The sequence continues at coordinate 3,718 of SKIG01000043.1, read as the reverse complement.
ATTTTGTAAGCGCGAACAAAAATAACTTATCTAGTATAAAATTCTATGGATGAAATTAAGATAATTTTATAAAATTAAAATTCAAATGAATAACGAAAAACAAAATCAATGATAATTAAAGTTAAATTTTGTCTTTTTATTCTATTTTTTGAAGTAATTTACCCAAAATAAGCTAATTAAAAACCTAATACTTTATATAATTAATAATTATTTATTTGTAATACGAAAATTAAATTTATTTCAAACGTTTTCGTATTATTAAATGAGTCAATAAAATCAAACTTCGTTGCCAATCCTTAAAAAATAAAGCTATTGTCTTAATTTTCTTTGACTTATAAAATGATAGACTTAATTTTGCATTATGAACCTAAGACATTAATTATGGCTATTAAAAAACAGTATTTAAAAAGTAAACCAGTTTGTAAAGTAACCTTTACTGTACCTACTGATGATGCAAACGAAGTTGTTGTTGCGGGAAGCTTCAATGATTGGAATGAAAAAGAGTTTCAACTAAAAAAACTAAAAAATGGAAGCTTCAAAGGAACCATCGATTTAGAAGTTCCTAAGAAGTATGAATTCAGATATATTATTGATGGTGTTTGGACCAACGACGCTGAAGCTGATGGTCAAGTTGCTAACTCACTAAATTCTGAAAATTCTATTTTAGATTTGTAAAAACCAAAGGCTGTTCAAATTGAGCAGCCTTTTTTATTCTCTTATTTACCTTTTGGGAAAGTATCTTCTCGAGTAGGTTTATCCTGAGCCAAGTCGAAGGGCTCGAATTCCATAAAATAGCGAATTTGTAATTCGTGTAATTTTATGAGAATACTCGTTCCGGCACTTAAAACATGATCACTCTGTTACAGCATCGAGCCTCTCAATTCTTCGAGATAAACTCAGTCGAGATATAGCATCGAGCTAGTTTATACTGAGTTTCTCAGTTTATAAAAAATAAGCTCAATTTGTTTAGCTTCGAGCAGAGTCGAAAAGTAAACGGTTCTCGAACTAGGTTTATCCTGAGCCAAGTCGAAGGGCTTTTTAACTTGTAACAAAAAATAAGCTTGAAAAATCTTCACTCTGTTTCAGCTTCGAGCGGAGTCGAGAAGTAAACGGTTCTCGACTCCGCTCGAACTTGAAACAAAAAAAAGAACTTAAAACATGATAATAATTAATTTACAAATGATATCATTAACAGTGATTTTTTGATGCTTTTGTGAAAAAATCGTACCGAGAATTAGATTTTGGATAAATCTTCTTACGATTTAATTTCTTGAAGTAACTTGATAAATCTTTCTTTATCCTTTACAGAAAAGTAATACTTTTCAGGATTATTTTTTTCTTTGAATTTTACCAATTCGTCAAAACGGATACGAAAAAAAGTGACATTATTGCCTGCCATTTTGTTCCCTAATCCATACCACCAAGGTAATCGCTCTGTTGAAATACTAGCTTTATCGATAGTAGAAAGAAGGAATTTGTCCGTTTTAAAACCAAATCCCTGACGAACAACAAGCTCTTTATCTGTAATACACAAACTCATTTTTCCTGTGATATAAACCAATAAAGTCAGTATCGCAGATGTCAATATCATCGAAAGTGTTAAGCCAACATTTTCATTTTGAAGTAACACAACTAATGTGAACAGGAGTTGACATCCATAAAATATCAAAAGCGGATAAAAATATTGCGTCTCTTTAAAATGATTCATTTTTTACCAATTCATCAATTCCTGAATTTTAGCTTTCACCTTTTCTGTTGAAGGAATCATGGTTTGCTCAAGTGTCGAATTTAATGGAATTGCAGGCATGTTTTCGGAACCGATGGTCATTACAGGACCGTCCAAATACCTGAAACATTCTTCTTGAATTTTTCCTGATAAAGCACGTGCAAATGAGTTGTTTGAAGGTTCTTCTGTTACCACTAAGCATTTTCCTGTTTTCTTCACTGAATTCATAATGGTTTCTTCATCTAAAGGATAGAGCGTGCGTAAGTCAATGATTTCAATTTGTGCTTTTAAACCTAATTCTTCCGCAGCATTCATTGCCCAATGAACTCCCATTCCATAGGTAATTATACTCAAGGTATCTTGGTCTTCTTGTTTCCAAATTTCATTCAATACCCAAGCTTTTCCGAAAGGCAATATATAATCTTCCGAAGGCTCGACTGAAGTTGCACCCTTTGTGCCTGGCACTTTACTCCAATACAATCCCTTGTGTTCAAAAATGACTACCGGATTCGGGTCGTGATAAGCCGCCTTCATCAAACCTTTTAAATCTGCTCCATTACTCGGATAGGCGATTTTTAAACCACGAATATTGGTCACCACGCTTTCTACAGATGAAGAATGGTAAGGTCCTCCACTTCCATAAGCGCCAATCGGCACACGTAAAATCATTGAAACAGGCCATTTTCCATTGGACAAATAACAACTTCTACTCACTTCTGTAAACAATTGATTAAGTCCCGGCCAAATATAGTCTGCAAACTGAACTTCAACAATTGGTTTTAAGCCAACCGCCGACATACCAACCGTAGAACCTACAATAAATGCTTCTTGAATAGGTGTATTAAACACCCGATGATCACCAAATTTTTGGGCTAAGGTTGCGGCTTCTCTAAATACACCACCTAATCTTCCGCCAACGTCTTGCCCATACAACAAACATTTAGGTTGGGACTTCATTAGCTCTTCAATAGCAAATAAGGCACAATCGACCATTACCACTTTTTCTGCTCCCTCAGGACTTCTTGTGCCTACTTCTTCAGTGATCGGAGTTGGTGCGAAATCGTGAGTAAATAAATCTTCAGGCTTGGGGTCTTCAGCTTGTAGTGCAAGCTCGTAATCGTTGGCCACTTTCTGCTTCACTTGATCTTCCATAGCAGAGATTTCATCTTCACTAAAGCCATTTTCTTTTAACTGTTGAACAAGCACAGGGTATGGATCTCTTGATCTTGCTTCTTCTAAATCGTCTCGATAGAATTCCATTCGAACCCCCGAAGTATGGTGATTTAACAATGGACAAGTTGCGTAAACTAAAAAAGGTCGACGCTGTTTCCTTACGGTATTCAATACTTCTTGGAATTGTTGGTAGCAAGTTTCAAAGTCAGTACCATCTATGGAAATAGCTTCTAAACCATGAAATCCTTGTGCATATTCAAAAGCGTTTTGAGCGCGTGTTTCTTCCGCATTGGCTGAAATATCCCAACCATTGTCTTGAACCAGATATATAATAGGAAGCTGTTTCAAAGCAGCCATTTGAAATGCCTCAGCGATTTCTCCTTCGGTAACTGATGCATCTCCCAATGAACACACCACAACAGGGTTATTTTCACTTTCATACTTAAAAGGAGTCGCCTCTTGTTCTTTGTACCAAAAGCCCATTGCTGCTCCTGTTGCCGGTATGGCTTGCATTCCTGTTGCGGAACTTTGGTGAGGAATCTTTGGTTTGTCTACATCCCGTAAGCTTGGATGAGAATAATAGGTTCTTCCGCCTGAAAATGGATCGTCTCTTTTTGCAAGAAGTTGCAACATCAGGTCTTTAGGTTGCATACCAATGGCTAATAGCATGGCGTCGTCACGGTAATAGGGATATACGTAATCTTGTGGAAGTAATTGCATTCCAACAGCGGTTTGAATAACTTCATGCCCTCGCGAAGTGGCGTGTACGTATTTGGATACTACTTTAAAATTTGCTTCGTAAAGCTCTGCCATTGCTTT
>SKIG01000135.1 GCA_007116535.1 Psychroflexus sp. | reverse complement strand
TTTTTATTTTTTGTCGTGTATTAAATAACTTTTTAGTGAATTTAATTTTTACCCCAAATGGTTAACTTACCCATAGTGTATTCAGATAAGCAAGTAACCCCTTTTGGAGGGATGAGTTTATTGAATAGATTGCACCTTTGTCAAAGTTTGGAACTTTGGCAAAGATGCGGTCTAAAGAATAATTCGGGTTAATGCAAGAAACTCATACTAATTGCATCTATATAAACTATAGTAACCATAGCACAAAAAAAGCAGCCTTACGACTGCTCTTACTATTACCAAATCATGAAAAAACTATGCAATAGTCGAAGGACAAACATAGTCTGTCACTTCTATTCCAACTTCTTTGATGTCTTTGAATCCTCCTGCAATATTCACTAAATTATGTATTCCTCTCTTTTTTAAAATGGAGGCAGCAATCATCGAACGATAACCACCGGCGCAATGCACATAAAAGTTTTGCTCAGTTGGGAACTCACTTAAGTGATTATTGATGAAATCCAATGGAGTGTTGGTTGCGTTTGGCATATGCTCAGAAATATATTCCGATTCCTTACGTACGTCAAAAACAGGTAATTCTTCTTTAGCCAATAAATCTTTAAATTGAGTTGCGTTTATATCCTCAACAGTATCGTATTCTTTAGAAGATTTTTTCCATACTTCAAATCCACCTTTTAAATACCCTAAGGTAAAATCAAATCCAACACGAGACAAGCGAGTTACTGTTTCTTCTTCTCTTCCTTCAGGAGTTACTACTAATAAATTTTGTTTTACATCTGCTACCAAAGCACCTACCCAAGGGGCAAAACTACCATCTAAACCAATAAAAATTGACCCTGGGACATGTCCTTTCGCAAAGTCATCTTGGTGTCTAACATCTAAAATAAGCGCACCTGTTTCATTAGCCACTGCTTCAAAAGCATCGGGAGTTAAAGCAGTTAAGCCTCTATCTAAAACTGTATCGATAGATTCGTAACCTTCTTTATTCATTTTTACGTTTAACGGAAAATATTGTGGAGGTGGTGCTAAGCCATCGGTTACTTCTTTGATAAACTCTTCTTTGGTCATATCTTGGCGCAACGCATAATTCATTTGCTTTTGATTACCAAGCGTATCAACGGTTTCTTTCATCATGTTTTTTCCGCAAGCAGAACCTGCTCCATGACCGGGGTACACCGTAATTTCGTCTGCTAAAGGCATAATTTTATTGCGCAAACTTTCGTATAAGGTACCCGCTAATTGCTCTTGCGTCATATCAGCAGCTTTTTGAGCTAAGTCAGGACGACCCACATCTCCTAAAAACAGTGTGTCACCTGTAAAAATAGCTACATCTTTACCTTTTTCATCACGGAGTAAGTAGGTAGTACTTTCCATCGTATGTCCCGGGGTGTGTATAACTTTTATGCTCACTTTACCTAATTGAAAAACTTCTTCATCTTTTGCGATGTAAGCATCAAAAGAAGTTGTAGCATTGGGGCCATAAATTATTTTAGCCCCTGTTTTTTCTGCTAACGTAATGTGTCCACTTACAAAATCGGCATGAAAGTGTGTTTCAAAAATATACTTGATTTCCGCTTTATTTTCTTCAGCTTTGTCTATATAGGATTGAACTTCTCGCAATGGATCAATAATGGCAACTTCGCCTTCACTTTCTATATAATAAGCTCCTTGCGCTAAACATCCGGTGTAAATTTGTTCAATTTTCATATCTATTTGTTTTTTTATTAATCTAAATTACTTTTCTCATTATACTTAAGTTGGCTTCAAATTTCCGCCTTAAGCCAATTGTGTTGCAATAATTACAATTCCCATAATTAACACGAACCAACCAAAGGCTTTTTTCAATTTTTTCCCATCAATGAAGTTATTCAACCAAATCCCCACAAAAATACCAATCCCTGCTAATAAACTAAAAATACTTAAAAACACCCAATCAATATCAATTTGTTGAACGTCTCCTAAAAAGCCAATTAGTGATTTTACAGAGATGATTAATAGGGAAGTAGCTACTGCTTTTTTCATAGGTAATTTAGCGAATATTACTAAAGCGGGGATAATTAAAAATCCTCCACCTGCGCCAACAATACCGGTGATAACTCCTACAACGGTACCTTCTAACAATATAAATGGATAATTGTAGGTAATGACCACATCTTCAGCTTCTTTTTCGATTGCTTTTTTTTTTTTTTTTATCATAGAGTAGGAAGCTAGCAACATGATAATCGCAAAAAATACCATGATGGCTAAATCCCTGGTGATAAGAAAATCGCCTATACTTCCCATTTCTTCAGGAATAGCAGGAAGCAAATACATTCTTGTAGCATATACTGCGATAAATGCAGGTACAGAAAAAACAATGGCTGTTCTAAAATCTACTAAGCCTTTTTGCATGTTTCGGAAGGCTCCAATTAAAGAGGAGAAACCGACAATAAAAAGTGAGTATGCTGTTGCATAGTAGGGAGCAATGGGAAATGCATATACCAAAATTGGAACAGTTAAAATAGAGCCGCCACCACCTATAAGACCAAGTACAACACCAATAACAAGTGCTCCACCGTATCCTAAAAGTTCAATAAATTCCATAGTTGTTTATTTGCAGCAAAAATAAGAGCAGCATTTTTCTTTAGAAGTAACAAAGGTTACATTGCTTGTTTTTTTACTCTTCGTAAGTCAAGTAAGTTAAGTGGATTAATTCCCAAGCCATCTATATTTTTCTGTTGAAAACGAATGACTTCATCATAAAATAAAGGTACAACAGGTGCATTTTCCATCACCAAGGAATCCATTTGGCGATAAAGATTTATTCGTTTTTCTACATCAATTTCTTGATTAGCCTTTCTATATAAAGAATCGAAACTCGACTTGTTAAAGTGTGTATAGTTAGGTCCGTTTGGTGAAAAATTAGACGATAAAAAAAGACTTAAATAATTTTCTGCATCTGGGTAATCGGCAATCCAACTCGCACGAAAAGCTTCTAATTTTCCTGATGAACGTTGCTGAAGTAGGGTAGAAGCAGGCATGACATCAATTTTTACATCTACGCCTAATTTAGCCCACTCTTTTTGCACATACTCCATCAAATCTAAGTAAGAGGCATTGGTGGCTATATTCAGTTGAAGTGAATTTACTCCTAATTCACTTTTCACTTCTTGAATCAATGCTTTTGCTTTCTCGGGTTGAAATGCATACCTATCTTTTTCTAACGCACCTGGTAATCCTTGAGGAATAAACCCCTTTGTTGCGGGAATGCCCACATTGTTTCGTAAGTATTTCATCATAACCTCCCTATTCAATCCGTAATTCAACGCCTGTCGAAATCGCTTGTCTTTCAATAAGGAGTTGTCGGCATCCATATATAAACCAATGTATTCGGTGTTGAGGTAAGGACTTTTTTGAATAGCAATTCGATCAGCATATTTCGCGCTGAGTTCACCCGATAAAGTGATGAGTTCATCTTTATAGGAAGGATGCAAACCACTCATAAAGTCAATTTTTCCTTGAAGGAACTCCATGAACTCTCCTTGTTTTTCAGGAAGAAATGTAATTGCTACAGCTTCTAAATAAGGAAGCTGATTTCCATTTTTATCTTTTTCAAAATAAAGCGGATTTCTTCTAAAGACAAGCTTTTCGTTTTCTTCCCAACGCTTGAAATAAAATGGCCCTGTTCCAATAGGATTCTTTCTAAAATCAAAATTAGTTTGCCCTACTTCAATAGGAATTATTGAAGCATACTTCATACTAAGCAAACCTAAAAAAGGAGGAAAGGCTTGTTTTAGTTGTATTTTAACTTGATTAGCAGAAACTTCAGAAATTTCTTCAACAGATTGCATGATCCATGAACCTGAAGAAGCAATTTTTGGATCGGTAAGTCGCTTCAAACTAAAAACTACGTCCGCAACATTCAATTTTCGCTTTTCATTTATACCAAAAATTTCATTGGTATGAAAAAAAACATCTTCTCGTAAATTGAATAGATAGGTAAGTCCATCTTCACTTACTTCCCATGAAGAAGCTAAACTCGGTTGAATCTGAAGTTTTTCATCCAATTCCACCAAGGTATTGTAGAGCTGATGACACGCCCAAATATTCCGCTGATCTTTTGCAAATGCAGGGTCTAAGGAGCTAATATTGGCATGTTCGTTGTAACGAAATACCAAGTGATCTCGCTTGGATTCTTCATTTTTAGCGCAGGAAATAGCGAATAAAACTACCCCTAAATACAATAAGTTGATTTTCTTGCAAATGCAATGGAAGCTTGTGACTTTCAATTTTATAAAACAAATTTTAGTTGGTATCTTTGCCAACTCTTTTTGCGAAGATACAAATGTTTTTTTCTGTTGAAAGAAGTTGAGTATATAGATAGAAAATTTGATTTTTGAAAAACAGAATTTTCCACTTCCAAAAAATGAGTAAACTTGGAATGTTGTTGAATATTTCAACATTCAAAACAATGCAGTGATGAATAAAAAAGTAGCTTTTTATACCTTGGGATGTAAGTTGAATTTTTCTGAAACTTCGACTATTGCCAGAAGTTTTGAAGGAGAGGGATTCAATCGAGTTGAGTTTGACGAGTTAGCTGATGTGTACGTAATAAACACCTGTAGTGTGACAGAAAATGCTGACAAACGCTTCAAAACTATTGTCAAACAAGCCCAAAAAGTAAATGAAGATGCTTTTGTGATTGCCGTTGGATGTTATGCACAGCTAAAGCCTGAGGAGTTAGCCGCCGTAGATGGTGTGGATTTGGTCTTGGGAGCTACTGAAAAATTCAAAGTAACCGATTACCTAAACGACTTGACTAAAAACGATGTGGGAGAGGTACATTCTTGCGAAATCGACGATGCTGATTTTTACGTGGGTTCTTATTCCATTGGCGACAGAACGCGTGCCTTTTTGAAAGTACAAGACGGATGCGACTACAAATGTACCTATTGCACCATTCCATTAGCAAGGGGGATTTCTCGCTCCGACAAGCTTGAAAATGTATTGAATAATGCCGCAGAAATTGCAGCACAAGGAATCAAGGAAATAGTATTAACAGGAGTAAACATAGGCGACTACGGAAAGGGAGAATTTGGCAACAAAAAGCATGAACATACCTTTTTAGATTTAGTAAAAGCGCTTGACCAAGTGGAGGGTATTGAGCGTTTGCGAATTTCTTCTATAGAGCCTAATTTACTAAAAGACGAAACCATAGATTTTGTGAGCCAATCCAAGTGTTTTGTGCCACATTTTCATATTCCATTGCAGAGCGGAAGCAATACTTTATTGAAGTTGATGCGTCGCCGTTACCAACGTGAATTATATATAGATCGAGTGAATCAAATCAAGAAACTAATGCCCGATGCTTGCATTGGCGTGGATGTTATTGTTGGATTTCCCGGAGAAACAGACGAGTTGTTTTTGGAAACCTATCATTTTTTGAATGAATTGCCCATTTCCTACCTTCATGTATTTACCTATTCAGAGCGTGACAACAC
>SKIG01000109.1 GCA_007116535.1 Psychroflexus sp. | reverse complement strand
ACGCCATAATAGTACTGCCTGCGCCTGGTTCTACAGCCGTGGCATCATTTCTGTTGCCAAAACATGAATTATTAAAGGTATGGTTTGCACCCATTTGGTGGCCAATCTCATGACTAACATAGTCAATATCAAAAATGTCTCCTAATGGTTGAGGTAGACCTGTTGCTCCTTGAGCTTTCAAGTTATTGTTACACACTGATTGTAAGACTGCAACTCCACTTCCCGCGGTACTAAAAACATGCCCTATGTCATAATTTGCGGAACCTATCAGTTGGTTGAAGCGTGTTTGGTTTTGATTCAACTGCTGACCAACATTATTATTCGTGTAGGGGTCTTGTTCTGGGTTTATAACGATAAGTACATTGTTGTTAGGTATAAATTCGTAAGTGACGCTCAAGTCTCTTTCGTACATTTCATTTACTCGGTCAAGAGTAACCACCATCGCAGCTTGAACTGCATCTCTTTTTTCTGCATCTGAAGCTGTTTGTGAAACTCCGGCTAGTTGCCAATGAAAAGATGAATATTGATTTGTGGAAGCTATACCTATTCTATATTTTCGGAGTATACCCTGATTAACTAAATTAGATTCAGCATGTGTATGATTTTCATCAATAGCTTCTTTAAAAGTTTCGTCAAATTCACAAACGAGAGCATGTAAATTTTCTGAAGCTTGTTTTTTGCTGTGAATAACGAAGAAGTTTTCTCCTGTTGCATAAGGATTAATAACATTCAGGCCTTCTCTAGAGCCCAGTGTCATTGCATAAAATCCGTAAGGAGTGACAGTAACCCGAAGCGTGTGAGATTTGTCTGAAATATTTCTCCCTACATAACTTTTAATCCCTGTATGTTGTTCTGCAAGTTCTCTTGCCATGGTTTGGGTAGAAAACATTTCAAAACTATCAAAACCACCTCTTGAATTTGGGAATTGAAGAACTAACGAAGAAGAGCTAGACTCAAATCTATCTGGTGCATCTTGAAGAAAGCTAGTTATAGATTCTTTGTCTAATTCAAAAAAAAGTGGATTTTTAAATGAAGTTGAGTATTCAATTATATTTTCAGTTGGTAATTCATCCTTTTCAACAGAAGTCCAAAAATTTCTTCCTTGCCCCGACATAATCAATGGAAGCATAATTATTAATGCAATCGAGTTTAAGGGTATCCTCATATTTATAGTTTTATTGACTTAAAGTTAAATATGCTATAAAAAAACGAATTTTTTTTAGAAATTCATAATCTTTGAATGATAAAAAAAATATAATATGAAAAAAATACTTTACTTTTTAATCTTTGCTTGTCTTCCTTTAGCACTTAAGGCTCAAGTACAAGCACCACAACCTTCGCCTTCAACTACTGTACAACAAGTTTTTGGAATGACAGAATTTACTTTAGAATATGCGCGCCCTGCAGCTCGTGGGAGAACTGTTTTTGGCAACTTAGTTCCTCTAGACAAAAAATGGAGAACAGGAGCTAATGCCAATACTAAAATATCTTTTTCCGATGATATTGTTTTTGGCGGATCAGAAGTAAAAGCAGGGGAGTATGCTATTTTCTCAAAACCAAAAGCAAACGAATGGAAAGTTTTTTTGTATGCCAAAACAGATAATTGGGGCTTACCACAAGAATGGGATAAAGAAAAAGTTGTTGCAACTGCTGTTGTTCCTGTTTCAAGAGTAGCACATGTGGAGAATTTTGAAATTCGATTTGCTAACTTAACTAACTCTTCTGCACATCTTGTGATTGCGTGGGAAGAAACCCAAGTAGCGATCCCAATTGAAGTGCCAACCGATAAAAAGGTGTTGGCAAGTATCGAAAAATCAATGGCAGCTGAACCAACTGCAAGAGATTATTACAGTGCGGCTACATATTATTTTTCTGAAGGGAAAGATATGCAACAAGCCAAGGAATGGATTGATATAGCAATGAAAATGCAAGAACAGAAACCGTTTTGGATGCTTCGTCAGCAATCTTTGATATATGCTGCTGCAGGAGATACAAAAGGAGCTATAAAGATAGCAAAAGAATCATTAGAGGCTTAAAAAAAAGTAGGGAACGATGACTATGTAAAAATGAATACCGATTCATTAAAAGAATGGGGCGCAAAAATTTAATTTACTAGAAACATTTATACAAAATGGTTCAGCGAAAGTTGAACCATTTTTTTATGTCTATTAACTAATCTTAGTAACTTTTGGCATAAAGAATTGAAGAATTATTCCAAGTAATATAACACTTGTGCATCCTAATAAATTCAACCATAAATAAGGCATCCAATCTTGGAAATAACCAAAAATCACTATTAGTTGCGTAATGATACCTGCGGTCAATACTGCTTTGGATTGCACAAAACGAATAAAGAATGCCAACAAGAAAATACCCAACACATTTCCATAAAAAATAGACCCAATAATGTTCACTAATTGAATAAGGTTGTCAAACAAATCTGCTACGCATGCGAAAACAATAGCGATAACTCCCCACATCAAAGTAAAAAGCTTTGTTGCAGAAAGGTAGTAGGAATCTGATTGATCAGGTTTCAATTTTCGTTTAAAAATATCAATAGTGGTGGTGGAGGCGAGGGCATTCAGTTCTGAAGCTGTCGAAGACATGGCAGCACACAAAATAACCGCAAGTAAAAGCCCAACCAATCCACGTGGTAAATTGTTGATGATGAAATGAATAAACACGTAGTCTTTGTCATTACTTTCTACTAGTGGAGCATTTTGTTCTATAAGTAATTTCGCTTCATTTCTAAGCTCATATTCTTTTGAATTTAAGCTCAATAATTTTTCTTTTCCTTCATTTGAAGCTGAAAAATTAGCTAATAGTAAGGTCTTTTTTTCTTTTTGAAGTAGTTGAAGTTTTGTCTCAAGATGTTGAAATTCTTCTGCTACTATAGAATTTTCCATCGCTATTCTTGCAGCAGGATTGAAATGAATTGGTGAAGCATTGAACTGATAAAACACAAAAACCATGATTCCAACAAGTAGGATAAAAAATTGCATAGGAACTTTCAAAAATGCATTGAAAAGCAATCCTAATTGACTTTGCCTAAGTGAACTCGCCGATAAATAGCGTTGCACCTGACTTTGGTCGGTTCCGAAGTAGGAAAGCGAAAAAAAACTCCCTCCTATGAGTCCACTCCAAAGCGTGTATCTGTTTTCTAAATCAAATGAAGTATTGATGATTTGCATTTTTCCGCTGTCGCCTGCAATTTGAATGGCATTACTGAAATTTATCCCTTCCGGTAGATTGAAAACAATAAAGAAAAAAGCAGCAAACATTCCTGAAAATATGATGGCCATTTGCTGTTTTTGGGTCACACTAACTGCTTTTGTTCCACCGGAAACGGTGTAAATAATCACCAATAAACCTATAATGATATTCAAGGTGACTAAATCCCACCCTAAAACAGCTGAAAGTACAATCGAAGGGGCAAAAATGGTAATTCCTGCCGACAACCCGCGTTGAATCAGGAATAAGCAGGCTGTAAAAATTCTTGTGGCTACATCAAAACGACTTTCGAGGTATTCGTAGGCCGTATAAACATTAAGTCGATGAAAGATAGGAACAAAAAACAAACAAATAATTACTACGGCAATGGGTAAGCCAAAATAAAATTGCACAAATCCCATCCCATCGTGAAAAGCTTGTCCGGGAGTAGATAAAAAGGTAATCGCACTAGCCTGCGTAGCCATTACAGATACGCCAACCGTCCACCACTTGGCTTCGCTGCCTCCTTTTATATAATCATTGACAGAAGATTGCTTTTGTGTTTTGTACCAACCATAACCAACAATTAATACTATTGTACAAATCAATACCGAAATATCCAACCAATCTAAACTCATTTAATTCAATATTTGGGTGAGCAGATAGAAAAATACAATATACACGAGGTTGGCTATCAATACCCATGTATAAATAGGTTTCCAAGTGTTTTGTCGTTCGTTGTTAGATTCCATTTTTATTTTGTGAATGAAACAATATTCGCCCATAATTTGTAAGCTCCTTCCACACCTGCGGGAAGTTGCCTAAAAAAACTAATCCCTGTATAAGTTACTTGCCCCTTTCCAAAAGGAGCTGAGACAAGACTGCCGTTTTGCATGGCTTCATTTGGGTCTTGCATTCCTAGTATTGCTTCAAACTCGTTGCTAAATTCATTGGCAAAATACAACCCACGCTCTTGCACCCAATTATCAAAATCGGTTAGCTCGACTTTGTTTGGCGATTGCAAAAATGCATGATTTTTCTGTAAAAATTCTACAGGCGATTCTTCTACAGTTACTCGTCCTCGTCCTAAACTAAGCGGAACAGGACTAATTTCGTTGGTTTTCAGACCGCCACTTGTTTGGTATTGCATGATGAGATGCCCGCCATTTTCAGCAAAATTAAATAACTCTTGGTTGAGGTAAGCTAATTCTTCAAAAACATTATAAGCGCGAATTCCAATAATTAGCACATCGTAATTAGCAAGATTTTCAGCTTTTAGCTCTTCTGTTGAAATTTCATCGACATCAAAACCTAAATTTCTTGTAGCAACATCAACTTGGTCTCCGGCTCCTTGCAAATAAGCCACTTTTTTAGGAGTTACTTCTAGTTGAAGCGGGACTAACTCAATTTCAGCAGGCTTGGTAATGATGAAATTTTCTATATGTGGATAGTCTAAGTACGTGACCGATTCAGAAAAAACATCATTATCAAACGTTTTTAGTTGAAGTTGAAGCTTTGCTCTTGAAGCATTTTTTGATGATAAAATAGAAAGTTTTCGTTTAGTTGAAGCTTCCTTTTTATTCAAATCAATAGGTTTGTTTTCAATAGAAAATCCCCATTCATTAGCTGCTGCAGCTTCATTTGTAACGGCTACTAACTCAGTAGCAGCAACTGATTCTGCATAAGCAGTGATTTCAATTTCGGTAGTCAAGTTAGTTCCTTGGTTAAATACCAAGATTTCTTTTTCAGGAGTTAGACTCACTTTTGGTACGATATTCAACTTTTTATAGACTTCCCCTTCAACAGGATCAGTAGTTTTAAAAACAATTTCTCGTTCAAAAACAAAATCTACTCCTTCAATTTCGACTTTAAAACTAACTATATTGCTTGCTGGATTTACAGGAGCGATTCGTAAATTTTTATCATGAATTGTGTAGCTCGTTTCGGTATAATTTTCCGTTAGCCAAAAAGGATTACTCGGCTTAGCTTCCGATGAAATTTGGATTTGCTGATTTATTTTTAGGGAATTGTTTGACGTCAAGTTTTCTTGCGTATCAACTAAAGCTTCACCTTCAAAATGAATACCTTTTAATTTCATTTTGGCTTCACTTTGGTTAATCGCTTCTAGTTGAATGTCGATTACCTCTGAAGCATGTGCAAATTTTTGATTGGTTTTGACTTCTAAAAATAAACCTGCGGCATGTTGAATGATTTCTTGAACTTCTTTTTGTTTTTTTGTGAGCCAAAATTCATCTTCTATATTATTTATAAGTTGATGTAATTCAACCAACTCAGGGATTATTCTCCACGGTGACTTAGAATCGTATTTCTTTTGAATCGAACTAATTTGGCGTTGGATTTTTTTGGTTTTTGGCAATCTATTCCAAGAAATATCTATGTGTTCAAAAAGACTATTGCTTGTAGGTTGTTCGCCTTTTAAGAAAGCTAGGTATTCTTCGGTATCGCCACGGGAGCCGGTGTTGCCAAAGCCTTGAGATTTGTGCTGACTTCTACTTAAAGCCGCAATTTCATTGTTGGAAAGTCCACGAAGCGGATAAAATTTACCGATATTCAGCGCAATAAAATCGCTACGATCGGCTTCTTTGAAGGCTTGCTGACTTCCATAAAAAAACCAAGAGTCGTTGAAGTATATCGATTTTGGTTGCCAAGTCTTGGTGAAATTAAGCTGCTCAGGAAATGCATCGGCTTGGTTTGCAAGCTCGAAAGCTTCCATGGCTAAAATAGCTGAGGCGGTATGATGTCCGTGTGTTGTTCCATCAGTTCGGTGATCAAAACGATTGATGATGATATCAGGTCGACGGGTGCGAATGGCATAGACTAAATCAGCTAAAACTTCCTCTTTGTTCCATTTTTCGAAGGTTTCGACTGCTTTTTTGGAGTACCCAAAGTCTTTGGCACGAGAAAATAACTGCGAACCACCATCTATTTTTCGGGCTTCCATCAATTCCTGCGTACGAATAACGCCTAGGGTTTCCTTGAGTTCTTTCCCGATGAGGTTTTGCCCGCCGCTTCCTCTTGTAAGAGAAATATAGGTTGTATTTACTAGGTATTCATTGGCAAAATAAGTAATCAACCGGGTGTTTTCGTCGTCAGGATGTGCAGCCACATAGAGTACATTTCCAAGAACGTTTAGTTTTTCTATGGCTTGTTCAATTTGGCTTGCATTCCATTTTTCAGGCGCTTGAGCAAATAGACTCAAACTAAAAAATATACAGAAAAAACTTCCTACGAAATTTTGCTTCATGTGTGAATTCAATTTAAAGCGTAAACCTAAACTAAAATTTTAAGTTTTATTGAAACCAACTGAAAACTATAAAAAACTTTTAACAGAGAAGGGTGTCCTTCAAAAAACAAAAAACACCTTACAAAAAAAGTAAGGTGTTTGGTAATTTGGTAGTTATAAATACTATTTTAAAGCATGCAGTGATTTGCCAAAACGCTCAAAAGCAGCTTCTTCAAGATTCTCTCTGTGATTAGGGTGTGCAATTGAAATCAAAGCATTTGCTCGTTGTTTTAAATTCTTCCCATATAAATCTACGATTCCATATTCTGTAGCAACGTAATGAACGTGTGCTCTAGTGGTAGTAACTCCAGCTCCTTCATTTAGGAAAGGAACAATTTTGGAGCCACCGTATTTAGTGACGGAAGGCATCGCAATAATAGGTTTTCCACCTTCAGAAAGCGACGCACCGCGGATAAAATCCATTTGACCTCCAACTCCTGAAAATTGCATTTTCCCAATAGTATCTGCACAAACTTGACCTGTCAAGTCCAATTCTATTGCCGAATTGATTGCGGTTACTTTAGGGTTGCGACGGATGATTGCCGTATCATTAGTGTACGCCGCTTCTTTAAAGTGAACCATTGGGTTGTCATCTATAAAGTCATACAGCTTTTGTGAACCTACCGCAAAACAAGTTACTATTTTTCCGTTTTTTACTACTTTATTTTCCCCTGTAATGATTCCTTTTTCAACTAAAGGTAGGATGCCATCAGAAAACATTTCAGTATGTATACCAAGTCCTTTGTGGTTTTGTAGTTCTAAAAGCACTGCATTTGGAATGGCACCAATTCCCATTTGTAAGGTAGCTCCGTCTTCAATGATATTTGCAATGAATTTTCCTATTTTTTGTTCTGTTTCATTAGGAACTAGTGGTGCGTGTGCAAAGATTGGTTGATTCACTTCAACACCAAAATCTATTTGAGAGATATGTACGTTTCCATCACCATGAGAGCGAGGTACATTGGGGTTGATTTGAGCAATGGTCATCTTTGCTGTTTGCACAGCCGCTAAACTTACATCTATAGAAGTTCCCAAAGAGCAATATCCGTGTTTGTCAGGAGGTGATACTTGTATAAATGCCACATCTAAGGGGAGAATACCTTGCTTAAATAGTAAGTGAATTTCACTTAGAAAAATAGGGATATAATCACCCAGCTCAGAATTTACTGCTTTTCTGACATTTCCACCAACAAAGCAAGCATTAGTTCTAAACGCTTTGCAAAAAGGTTCTTGAATATATTTTGCTTCCCCTTCGGTGTGCATCTGAACAATTTCAATATTTTCAAGTTCATTGTATCTATCACAAAGTGCATCAATCAATGCTTTGGGTGTCATTGCAGCTCCTTGGAAAAATACACGTTGATTGGAATGAACATAGCCAACAGCTTCTTCTAAAGTGACAATTTTCATAGTTTTTTTATTTTGATTTTTAAAAGTACAAAAATAGTGGATAAGTTTTGTTTCAAAAGTGACCTATGTCAGAATCAGATTAACTTTATCAAACTTATACTTTATCTAAGCTAAAAGTAAATTTCGTTATTAATTTAATAAAAAGACCCTTTGGTTGAATCTCAATTTTAAAGAATGCTTAATTTTGTGTTATGAGTAGATTCAAAAAACCTATTCCACTAGAAGAGGGAGATTATTACATAACTCCTGAAGGCTACCGTTGTTTTACAGAGCAATACCACCTCAAGCGGGGTTATTGCTGTAAAAGCGGTTGTAGACATTGTCCTTACGGATTTGATAAAAAACGAGATTAATAAAACTACTATGCAAACAGCTATCGATTTTAAATCTGCAATTCAAGAGGGTATTCCGTCAGAATTACCTGAACCAAAATTATATGACGCGTCAATCAACCATGCGCCAATTAGAAAAAAAATACTTACCAAAGAAGAAGAAAAGCTTGCGCTAAAAAACGCGCTGAGGTATTTTGATCAAAAGCACCATGCTGTTTTGTTGCCTGAACTTAAAGACGAATTAGCTCGTTATGGTAGAATATATATGTATCGTTTTCGTCCGACTTATGAAATGAAGGCACGCCCAATTCATGAGTATCCAGGGAAAAGTTTGGAGGCAAAAGCTATTATGCTGATGATTCAAAACAACTTGGATTATGCAGTGGCGCAACATCCTCACGAGCTAATTACTTACGGCGGAAATGGAGGAGTTTTTCAAAATTGGGCACAGTATTTACTTACTATGAAGTACCTTTCCGAAATGACTGATGAACAAACTTTGGTGATGTATTCGGGTCATCCGATGGGGCTTTTTCCTTCGCATAAAAACGCACCAAGAGTTGTAGTTACCAACGGAATGGTAATTCCTAATTACTCAAAGCCTGATGATTGGGAGCGAATGAACGCGCTCGGTGTTTCGCAATACGGACAAATGACAGCGGGAAGTTATATGTACATCGGGCCTCAAGGGATTGTTCATGGAACAACCATAACGGTATTAAATGGCTTCAGAAAAATAGGTAAGTCTCCAAGAGGAGGATTATTCGTTACAGCCGGTTTGGGAGGAATGAGTGGGGCTCAACCAAAAGCAGGAAATATTGCAGGTTGTGTTACCGTTTGCGCAGAAGTAAACCCTAAAGCAACCCACACAAGACATTCGCAAGCTTGGGTAGATGAGGTAATTTCTGATGTAGATGAATTGGTAGTGCGGGTAAAAGAAGCTTTAGCTAACAAAGAAGCTGTATCAATCGCTTACGATGGAAATATTGTTGAAGTTTGGGAGAAGTTTGATGAAGCCAATGTTCGTATAGATTTAGGTAGCGACCAAACATCGCTTCACAATCCTTGGGCAGGGGGTTATTATCCTGTTGGATATTCGTATGAAGAATCCAATGAGATGATGGCAAACGAACCTGAAAAATTCAAGCAAATTGTACGCGAAAGCTTGTTGCGACATGCCGATGCTATTAACAAACACACTGCAAAAGGTACTTATTTCTTTGATTATGGAAACGCCTTTTTATTAGAAGCGTCAAGAGCGGGAGCAAAAGTATATAAAGATGAAAATGGCCAACTAGTGGATGCCTCAAAAATGCAAGACGAGCGAGCAGAATTTGCTTATCCGAGTTATGTGCAAGACATTATGGGGCCTATGTGTTTCGATTACGGCTTTGGCCCATTTAGATGGGTTTGTGCTAGCGGTAGCGAAGATGATTTAAGAAAAACAGACGAAATCGCTACCCAAGTTTTAGAAGACTTAATGAAAGATGCTCCTGAAGAAATTCAGCAACAAATGGCTGATAATATCCAATGGATCAAAGGAGCACAAGAAAATAAATTGGTGGTTGGCTCGCAAGCGAGAATCCTGTATGCAGATGCACTTGGACGTATGAAAATTGCAGAAGCCTTTAACAAAGCTATTGCTAACGGAGAAATTGGCCCTGTAATTTTAGGGCGAGATCACCATGATGTTTCAGGAACGGATTCACCATACAGAGAAACTTCTAATATTTACGATGGAAGTAAATTTACAGCAGATATGGCAATTCACAATGTAATTGGTGATAGTTTCCGAGGTGCTACTTGGGTAAGTATTCATAATGGAGGTGGAGTAGGTTGGGGAGAAGTTATCAACGGTGGATTTGGTATGCTTCTTGATGGTAGTAGTAATGCAAATGACAAACTACTCTCTATGTTGCATTGGGATGTAAATAACGGAATTGCGAGAAGGTCTTGGGCAAGAAATGAAGGAGCAATTTTTGCAATTAAACGCGCCATGGAAATTGAACCAAGACTGAAAGTGACTGTTCCGAATATTGTGGATGAGTCTTTGCTAAGTTAATCTTTAAATACTAAAATGAGGATTAATTAACTTGTCTCACAAAGAAATATTTTAACAAAATAATACGCTGACTCCTAAAGCTACTAGGAACGCTTTAATATACATAAAAATGAAAAGGTTATTTTTTTACCTCAGTTTAGTTAGCTTGACAACTATTTTGTTGAGCTGTTCTTCGGTGCGTGTCTCTGTCGACTATGACAGAGAGGCTGATTTTTCTATGTATAAGACCTATGCATTTTACAAACCAGGGATAGATGCAGTTGAAATATCTGATTTAGACAAGCGTAGAATTTTAAAAGCCATAGATAACGAGCTTTCTGAGAAAGGAATGCTAAAAACAGACAATCCTGATATTTTGATAAATATTTTCACAGATGAGCAAGAAAATATCAACATTTACCAAGACAACTTCGGTTGGGGAATGGGTTGGGGATGGGGAATGCCCATGACTCAGGTAAGCTCTAATGTAGAAGGAACTTTGTTTATTGACATTATAGATTTAAGGAAAAACAGACTCGTGTGGCAGGGAATTGGTACTGGCATTCTTAGCTTAGATATGGATAAAAAAGAAGCAAGGATTAATGAAATTGTTAGGAAAATATTGAAGAATTATCCACCGAAGTAAAAATTGATGAATATTTTTCAGAGTTTATATTCGCATTGATTATATGTTTTTTGAGTAGCTAACACGGGTTAATATTTACTTCATAATTACTGATAATCAAATCAACCTTAATATAATGCACTTATGTAATTAAGATGTTTTAAATTTACCTAAAATTTAATTTTGAAAAATAATTTATATTTTATTTTTTTAATTTTTGGGTTTGTGGTTTATGGTCAAGAAAGTCGACCGTTAAAATTTGAGAATAATTCTCTGTCAAACACCGAAAAAAAACAATTAATTAACCGGTTTGTTTATTTAGATTCACTTTCACTTGAACAACAAAATTATATTCCACCTTATTAAGAAACTCAGTTAGAGTTAATTGAAATAGGTATTAAAATTGACAGTTTAGACCGTGTAGCTTACCAAGCCATTGGCTTGTCTTGGTATTACAACAACATAAGTAACCAACAAAGCATCAACATTTCTCAACTAAGTAGCGGTGTTTACTTTGTAAAGGTGAAAGAAGGAGAAAAAATGTTTACACAAAAGTTAGTGAAGGAGTAAAATCTGATATTTTAATAATAAAGCCTGTTAGAGAAAAATACTAACAGGCTTTATTATTTAAGTTATTTATTTTGAAAAGTTTATTCCTCTCTCCTCAGCCTAGCCATATAAAATCCGTCAAATCCTGATTCGTGAACATATACTTGTTCTTCCTTTAAAAGCTTGAAGTTTTTACCTTCTTCACTTTGTAAAAACGAGTCAACTTGAGCTTTGTTTTCTGAAGGAAGAATAGAGCATGTTGCGTAAACAAGAATTCCATCTTTTTTAAGCATTTTGCTATAGTCTCTTAAAATCTGAGCTTGAGTTGCTTTGATATCTTCAACAAATTCAGGTTGAAGCTTCCACTTGGCATCAGGGTTTCTTCTAAGGACACCTAACCCTGTACACGGCGCATCTATCAATACAACATCTGCGGAGTCATGTAATTTCTTGATGACTTTTGTGTTTTCGATGTGTCTAGTTTCGATATTATGTGCTCCCGCTCGTTTAGCTCTACGCTTAAGTTCCTTTAATTTATTTGGGTAAATATCAAGCGCAATTAGCTGCCCTTTGTTTTCCATCATCGCTGCAAGGTGAAGTGTTTTTCCACCTGCGCCTGCACAGGTGTCAACTACCCGCATTCCAGGTTTTACACCTGTTAGTTTGGCTACTTTTTGTGACGAAGCATCCTGTACTTCAAACATTCCCTCTTTAAAGGCTTCTGTGCTAAAAACATTTGCTCTTTGGTGTAGTTGAAGGGCATCAGGATAAGCTTCAATAAAAAAAGTAACAATACTACTTTGATTTTCTAAAACTTGTTGAAGTTTCTTTTTGTTGGTTTTAAGCGTGTTTGTTCTAAGAATTACAGGTGCTTCTTGATTTAAAGCGTCTATTTCTTTGCTCCAAAGCTCTTCTCCAAGTTCTTTTTCTCCAAGCTCATCAAGCCAATCAGGAATAGAAGCCTTGTATTTTCTTATTTTAGATAGTTCATCAAAACGACCTTTGATTCTTCTAGTTGGGGTTGCTTCAAATTGCTTCCAATCAGGAATAGCAATTCCTTTTAGAGTTAACCAAACAGCAATCATTCTGAAAATATCTTCTCTTCTGTAAGGTTCTTTAACTTCAGCAATTTCTTGGTACAAGCGCTTCCATCGAACAATGTCATAAGTAGTTTCAGCAACAAAAGCTCTGTCGCGCGCTCCCCAACGAGCATCTCTTTTTAGTGCCTTTGAAATTTCTTTGTCGGCATATTTATTTTCGTTAAAAATTTGAAGGAGTGTATCTACAACTGCAAATACAAGGTTTCTGTGAAGACGCATAGGTATTTAAATAAAAATGCAAAGTTAAGGTTTTAAGTTTACAACTATTCGTCTAAATGCAATAAACATATAGAAGATGCATCAAAACTTATAATGGTAACTTTAGAAAAGGTGCTACTTTAAGCGAAAGCTTAGCGTTTGAATAGCTAAAAAAGTAGTAAGGATCTAATTATTCGCTTTGTTTTCGCGGTATTGCTTCAACAAGTCACGGTTAAATTCATATTCAGCCTTTCTGAGAAGCATTATCTTTCTTGCCGAAATTACTTTCTCTAAATCACTTATATAATCTAATCGAATTTCTAACCTTTTTTCTTGATAGTTAGTGTAATCTTTAAGAAGTTGGTCAGTGTCCTCTTCGCAAAGTTGGTCGATTTCATCTAATCTTTTTTTGATTCTCGCCCATTCTTGACCCCGTAGTTCTTCATAAATTTTGGTGTGTTTATTGTAAATAGGCCAAAATTTTTGTGCTTCTTTTTCAGAAAGGTCTAATTGCTTTGTAAAAAAAGCAACTTTCATGGCTTTTATTTTCTCATCATCGTTTTCCTGACAAAAAGTGGAAAAGCTAACAAAAAACAGAAGTATGTAAATAATATTCTTCATTTTAATCATCTAAAAAATCTGACTCATAGAACTCGTTATCAAGATAGTCAAGTATGTATTCAGAACTTAATTCACTTGCTACATTTGTAGAAAAATCATAGTTTGAGTTTCCATTTAAATAATACTCCAACTCCGTGCCAAATAAGTTCTTATCTATGTAACTTTCTAAGCTTTCACTACTAATTTCTGAAAGCGTAAAATTCTTTTCACCTACTTCAATTGAAGGTGAATTTAATTGGGTAAATAGCAATGAAGTAAACAGAATTGCCAGAAAAGCAGCATTAGCCCAATAGAAGTAACTTCTTAATGGAATAACTTTTGATGGATTGATTTTCTCTTCTGAACTTATTTTTGCAAGAATTTGATCCTCAACATCACTAAAATAATTTTCAGGAACCTTCATGCTTCCATGCATTTTTTTAGCATGAAGCATTATTTCTTTTTCCTTGATGTTGGATAAAATTCGTTTCTCAAAGTCGTCAAAATAGTCTTTGTCGACTCCAAAACCTGATTTATTCTGATATGTTATATTCTCTTTGCTCACACTAATTTGACTAGTTAAAAATCAAAAGGTTTAATTGTTTTTTAGGTATTCTTCAATTTTTTTTGCTTCATGATGGTAGTTGGATTTTAGAGCACCTACACTTGCATCCAACATTTCAGCTATTTCTTTATATTTCAGTTCTTCAAAGTATTTTAAATTGAACACCATGCGCTGTTTTTCAGGTAGAGTTGCAATTGCTCGTTGAAGCTTTTTTTGAATTTCATCTCCTTCAAAATAAACATCACTTTCTAATTGGTCGATTAAATAATCTTGCAATTCTTCATTAGATATTTGTAAATTTTTGGCGCGCTTATTCAGAAAAGTAATGGTTTCATTGGTGGCAATACGGTACATCCATGAGTAAAGTTTGCTTTCTCCTTTGAATTTACCAATATTTCTGTATACTTTGATGAAGACGTTTTGCAATATATCATCTGCATCTTCATGAATTTTGACCATGTGCCGAATGTGCCAATAAAGTCGTTTTTTGTGTTCCTTGACAAGTAACGCAAAAGCTTCTTCCTTATTAGGACCTTGTTGAAGTTGTATAACAAGTTGTTCTTCTGTCAAAATTTAATTGATAAGCAAGCAAAGGTATGTTTTTAGAGAAGTTTTTAATTTATTTTAATGAAATTTTAAATACAGTATTTTTTATACTATTCTCAATGTTTCAAATTTTTAAAAATCCGACAAAAAATCTATCTATTTTTATCAATTAGTAAACAAAACTTTCCTTAAATTTGTTATTCTTTAAAATAAGATATATATGAGTCAAGATTTGTTTCAATCGCCAGATTACTATAATATAGATGATTTACTAAGCGAAGAACACCAAATGGTGAGAGGTGCAGCTAGAGATTGGGTAAAAAGAGAAGTAAGTCCAATTATTGAAGAAGCAGCCCAAAAAGCTGAATTCCCAACTTCTATTATTAGCGGACTTGCTGAAATAGGGGCTTTTGGTCCTTACATTCCTGAAGCTTATGGTGGAGCAGGTTTAGATCAAATCTCTTATGGACTAATTATGCAAGAAATTGAGCGTGGCGATAGTGGTGTCCGCTCAACGGCATCGGTTCAATCTTCTTTGGTAATGTTTCCAATTTTTGCCTATGGAACAGAAAAGCAAAAACAAAAGTTTCTACCCAAGTTAGCCGCAGGCGAAATGATGGGAGCTTTTGGTCTTACGGAACCTGATCATGGGTCCAATCCAGGTGGAATGATAACCAATTTTAAAGATAAAGGCGACCACTATTTATTAAATGGGGCAAAAATGTGGATTTCCAATGCTCCATTTTGCGATGTTGCTGTCGTTTGGGCAAAAAATGAAGAAGGAAGAATTCACGGACTCTTAGTAGAACGAGGAATGGAAGGTTTTTCAACTCCAGAGACACACAATAAATGGTCACTTCGAGCTTCAGCAACAGGAGAATTGATTTTTGATAATGTAAAAGTTCCTAAGGAAAATTTACTTCCCAGGAAAAGTGGTTTGGGTGCACCGCTATCTTGCTTGGATTCTGCGCGTTACGGAATCGCTTGGGGAGCAATTGGCGCTGCAATGGATTGTTATGATACGGCATTACGCTACGCCAAACAACGTATTCAATTTGGGAAACCAATTGCAGCTTTTCAATTGCAACAAAAAAAGCTAGCCGAAATGATTACTGAAATAACCAAAGCTCAGTTGCTTGCTTTACGTTTGGGACAACTCAAAAATGAAGGAAAAGCAACTACCGCGCAAATTTCTATGGCAAAGCGTAATAACGTAGAAATGGCCATCAAAATTGCAAGAGAAGCAAGACAAATTCTTGGAGGAATGGGAATTACAGGCGATTACTCTATTATGCGTCACATGATGAACCTAGAAAGTGTAATTACCTACGAAGGAACACACGACATCCATTTGCTTATTACAGGAATGGACATTACAGGAATTGCTGCTTTTAAGTAGAATTTTAATCACATACATATCAAGCTGCGCTTTCAAAAATGAGAGCGCAGTTTTTTTATTTATACCAAAAGTTTTTTATTTGTAGTGAGTTAAGAAATTTGAGGGGATTAAGCCATTTATTTGTAAAGTTTTATGTACAACTTAGTGGATTTTTTGCTCTTTGTGTTATAGCTATTACTAAAAGAAGTCACAAAACACATAGAAAATAAGAAGGTTAAAATCTTAATGGATTCTCTGATGTATAAGGCGGGTTAAACACTTGTCGATAAAATTTAGTTATTAGATTATAATTTTTATAACAAAAATTGCGTGTGATAAAAGTTTAAAGCCTTAGTATATTTGCAAAAAAATGAATTATGAATGTACAAGAAGTTCAAGGTCATATCAAAGCTTATCGCACTAATTTACTAGAGCATCCATTGTATAAAATTGTTTCTAGTCCGCAAGACTTGCAAACCTTTATGGAGCATCATGTCTATGCGGTATGGGATTTTATGTCTTTGTTGAAGGCGCTTCAACAAGAATTGACTTGTACAACTACTCCTTGGATTCCTGTAG
This sequence comes from Psychroflexus sp., assembly GCA_007116535.1. GTDB lineage: Bacteria > Bacteroidota > Bacteroidia > Flavobacteriales > Flavobacteriaceae > Psychroflexus. The sequence goes on along the minus strand of SKIG01000109.1, from coordinate 2,197 downwards.
GAAATGCACAACATCGTTACTTAATCAATGAAATTGTATTGGCTGAAGAAACAGATGTAAATATGTTTGGCGCGCGCCAAAGTCATTTTGAAATGTACCTCGATGCTATGAAAAAAGCAAATGCGTCCACCTCTCAAATTGAAGAATTGATTTCACTTTTATCGGAAGGTAAATCTATTGATGAAGCCTTACATTCAATAGGATTACCTGAAAGTATCAAGAATTTTCTTGGTTTCACTTTTCAATTGATTGAGCGAGGTCAACCACATGAAATTGCGGCTGCTTTTACTTTTGGTAGAGAAGAATTGATCCCAGATATGTTTACGTCTATTATAGGTGAAATACAGCAGAATTTCCCTGAAGAAGATTTGAGTTTATTTAAGTACTATTTCGATAGGCATATAGAATTAGATGAAGATGAACATGGACCAATGGCTTTGGAATTGATTTCTGAATTATGTGGAACAGATGCTATTAAATGGCAAGAAGTAAAGCAAACTTCTATTGAAGCCTTGAAATTAAGAGCTCAGCTCTGGGATGGCATTGCCAAAGAAATAAATTATGCAAAAGCAATAGCATAATAGAAAGAGTTACCTCAAGATGATTTTTTGAATTTGATCATCATCAAAACGCTCGTTAAGCATGGCTTTGATTTTTTCTATTCCGTAACTTAATTCCTCACGTAATGTCGAAGATGAAAGCGAGATATATAAAATATTGCGCTGAAATTTGATATCGGTTGTATAATTTGCAACACCCGAACCCAATTCTTCGTTCCATGCGTCTTTAATGTCTTCTAGCAAAAACTGTTTTTGCAATGCTTTTTGTTGTTTGAATAGTTGCAAAACCTCGCTCAACGAACTTTCTTTAGCTTGTCGTGTTCCTTTTTTTGAAGACATATTTGTATTCTTGTTATAGTAATAAAAGTGAAAGTTTTAATCTCCTTTTCCTTCCATTATTTCTCTAAAGTTGTTCTCGTATTTCTGATAAGTATAGATCAAACCAACTTGATTTCTAACAACAAGCGTTTCATCAGTTAGCTTTTCAATTTCTTCTTTCCAATTTGCATATTGAGTAGAATAGTTAATGGTGTAGACGCCATCTTCTTTTGAAATTTTAAAGATTTCTGTGTCGTTTGTAACCAAAAAAGTACCATCTAATTGTGGCTTTACTTTTTTTCTAAATCCTTTGTCGCCTTCCACTTCAATAAAGTCAATTGTTTCATTGAACGTGTATTCCTTCACTCCTCCATTTGGGTTTTCTACTTTTTTAATTTCCCAATAGTTATTTAGTTTTTTGATGTCTACTTCTTTTTGACAACCAATCAACAAAAAAATGGAGAGTACAAATAAGTTGTATTTTACTAATTTCTTCATCGTTAAATTTTATAAGTGTATCATTTGGTAACTCGGTGCATTGTCTCTAATTACATTTTCTGTTCTCGTGGCATGCGTATCAGAAATGAAAACCTGACCGAGCTCTTCTTTCATTATCATTTGAATAATCTGCTCGACTCTATTTTCGTCTAATTTATCAAAAATATCGTCTAAAAGTAATATGGGTTTTGTGCCGCTAATTTGATAGAGTATGTCGTATTGAGCAAATTTCAAGGCAATTAAGTAAGATTTTTGCTGACCCTGCGAGCCAAACTTTTTGATGGGATAGTTTTCAATCTCAAAAAGTAAATCGTCTTTATGAATCCCTACGCTTGTATATTGAAGACGTAAATCTTTGTTCAAACTTTCCTCAAGGATAGATGAAAAGTAGCCTTTTTTTTCAAGATGTGTTTTGTATACAAGTTGAATTTGTTCTTTGTTATTGCTAATTTGTTCGTAGCGTCTTTGTAAAATTGGCAGGAAATCAGCAATAAATTCTTTGCGATTCAAGGCGATTTTTTCTCCCAAATCTACTAACTGAATATCATACACTTCTAATGTTTCTCTTTCAAAATGCTGATTAGCAGCGAAATACTTTAATAAGGAGTTGCGCTGACTGAGAATTTTTTGGTACTTGAGTAAATTATCAAGATAGATTTTATCGTACTGAGCAATTACTCCATCCATAAATTTGCGTCTTGTTTCGCTGCCTTCAGTAATCAAATCTCTATCATAAGGTGATATAATTACGAGAGGAATATTTCCAATATGATCACTAATCTTATCGTAAATTTTCCCATTTTTTTTGATGACTTTTTTTT
>SKIG01000058.1 GCA_007116535.1 Psychroflexus sp. | reverse complement strand
TGGATGGATGTAAATCCAGGTGTTGCTTCTTCTTATATCTTTAATCTTAAAGAAGGGGACAAGTGTATTATTTCAGGACCTTACGGTGAATTCTTTATCAACGAGTCTGAAGCAGAAATGCTTTACGTTGGAGGTGGTGCTGGAATGGCTCCAATGCGTTCTCACTTATATGAATTATTCAGAACTATTAAGACGGGAAGAAAAGTAACTTATTGGTACGGTGGACGCTCTAGAAGAGAATTGTTTTATATAGATCACTTCAGAGCACTAGAGAAAGATTTCCCTAACTTCAAATTCTATATGGCACTTTCTGAGCCTTTAGAAGAAGACAACTGGAAAGTTAAAAAAGATATCAATGACGAATCAGGTGACGGATTTGTAGGATTTATTCACCAATGTGTTATCGATCAATATTTAAGCAAACACGAAGAACCAGAAGAAATTGAGTTATATTTCTGTGGACCACCATTAATGAACCAAGCAGTTCAAAAAATGGGTGAAGATTATGGTATCCCAGATGAAAATATTCGTTTCGACGACTTCGGAGGATAATCAAAGTAATTTATTTAATCAGCCCAAATCTTTTGATTTGGGCTTTTTATTCTATAGTAATGGCAATTTTAAACAAACAACAACTACATCAACTAGCAATGAATATTGTTGGTAAAGAATTAGAAAATCAGGGCTTTGAATTCCTAACAGTAAATAGTGTTATGGCAAAAAACCCTCAATTTGTTGTTTTACGTAATAAAAAGCTTCACTTTGTGATTGTTAGAGCCATCGAATACCCCAATCAACCCAATGATTATGACAAAGAATTCCTGACTAAAGTTAAGAATCACGCTGATCAATACAATGCAAAAACATATTATGCAGGTGTTGGACTAGCTAATAATTCAGACTATGAACTACCTGTTGACTCGGATGAAAATTATGTTGTTAACTTCTCAGGTTTAATTGAAATAAACTAATACTCACTTATGAAACTATCTTTTTTCTTTCAATTGCTATTAGCTATTTTTGTTTTCGTTTCTTGCGAAAAATCCCCTAAGCCACAGATTTTTGAGGGAAACGCGCTTGGAACAACATTTTCTATGCAGTTTTTCCATTCAGATGAATTGATGTTGTCATCCTCAATAGATTCTACTTTTACAGTCTTAAATCAATCCTTGAGCACGTATATCTCAACAAGTGATATTTCGAAAATTAATGACGGGGATACTACAATAGAAGTAGATAATCAATTTGTAACTAATTTTGAAACGGCCAAGCGAATTTATCAAGAAACCGATGCTTACTTTGACCCAAGTGTTGGGATATTAGTGAATGCTTATGGTTTTGGACCAAGAAAATACAATATAAACATCAATGATGAAAAAGTTATCGATTCACTTATGCAATTTGTTGGCTTTGATAAATTTCAAATTAATTCATCTAACACATTAGAATTTCCAAACGGAGCTTTTCTTGATTTTAATGCAATTGCTAAAGGATATGCTGTCGACCGATTAGGAGTATTATTAGAGCAAAAGAATATAGAAGACTTCCTAATTGAAGTTGGTGGTGAGCTTGTCGGAAAAGGTTTCAATCAAGCCAATGGAAATAATTGGCGCATTGGAGTCGAAGATCCTGATTCTCCTGTTGACGATAGAAGCTTTTCACATATCGTAGAGTTGAATGGTTATGGAATGGCAACCTCAGGAAACTACCGCAAATTTTCCGTAGATGATCAAGGCAACCGCTTTGTTCATACTATTAATCCTAAAACCGGTAAATCTGAAAAAACAGATGTGATCAGTGCAACTGTTATCGCCAATACATGTATGGAGGCCGATGCCTATGCCACTGCATTTATGGCTATGGGTGCTGAAAAGAGTCGAGAATTTCTTCAGAAATACACTAATGTGCACGCATTATTGTATGTTGCAGTAGGTGATGAAATTCAGCTACAAATTTCTGACGGCTTTCAAGCCTTTATAGTTGACTAAGCTTACTTATAACTTCGCGTCGTTGGTTGTTCGTATTCAAAAATAAATTCTTCTTTGATAAGCTCTGCAGGTACGTCTTCTCCTAGAAACTTCCATATCGAAGAAAATTGAAATAAGTCATCGTTTCTTTTAGCTTCGCCATCTTCTGTTTGGTATTCTTCTCTAAAATGAGCTCCACAAGATTCATCGCGTTCAAGTGCGTCTTGACACATAAGTAAAGCTATATCAAAATAATCTGCCACTCTTCCTGCTTTTTCTAACTCGGCATTGATACTTTTTTCATCTCCTGGTACAATTACTTCCTTGTGGAAAGACTTTTTCAGCTTACTTATTTGCTCGATTGCCTCTTTCAAGCCTTCTTTAGTTCTTGAAAGTCCGCAGTAGTGATACAAAATTTTACCAAGCTCCTTATGAAAACTGTCTACCGATCGAGTTCCTTTATTGTTAACAAATGTAGCTGACTGATTTTTGACGTTGTTTTCAGCAGTTTCAAATGCGGGGTGTTCTGTGTTTACTTTCTCCTGAAGTAAAGCATCAGCTAAATAGTTACTTACCGTGTAGGGAGCAATAAAATATCCGTCTACACAAGCTTTGAGTAAGGAATTTGCACCTAATCTATTAGCGCCATGATCTGCAAAGTTAGCTTCTCCAAGCGCAAATAAACCTTCGATGCTTGTCATTAGCTCATAATCTACCCAAAGTCCTCCCATAGAAAAGTGGGCAGCGGGTGATATTTTCATAGGCTCTTTGTACGCATTGATTCCTGTAATTTTTTCATACATCGTAAACAGGTTTCCGTAGCGTTCCTCGATCGTTTTTTTGCCATATTCATTGATAGCTCTTGAAAAATCGAGGTAAACAGCATTTTTCATAGGGCCAACTCCGTAACCTTTGTCGATACGCTCTTTTGCAGCTCGAGAAGCAATATCTCTTGGGGCTAAGTTTCCGAATGCAGGATATCTTCTCTCCAAATAATAATCTCTTTCTTCCTCAGGAATATCATTAGGTAGTCGCTTTTCATCTTTGAGTTTTGGTACCCAAATTCTTCCGTCATTTCTAAGTGATTCCGACATCAACGTTAGTTTAGACTGATGCTTTCCCGATTGTGGGAGCGATGTAGGGTGAATTTGTGTCCAACTTGGATTAGCAATATAAGCCCCTTTTTTGTAGGCACGGTAGATTGCCGAACCATTACATCCCATAGCTAATGTAGATAGATAAAATATCTTCCCAAAGCCTCCTGACGCAATAATCACTGCATCTGCGGCATGTCTTTTTATTTCGCCTGTATTTAGATTTCTACTGATAATTCCTTTCGCTTTTCCATCAACTAACACCAAATCCAACATTTCATGTGATGAATGCAAAGTGATTTTGCCTGCATTTACTTGACGCATCATTGCTTGGTAGCTACCAAGTAATAATTGCTGACCTGTTTGTCCACGAGAATAAAAAGTTCTACTTACTTGAACTCCACCAAAGGAACGGTTATTTAGGTAACCACTATACTCACGTCCAAACGGAACACCTTGCGCTACAGCTTGATCTATCAAGGACATGGAGCATTCTGCCAATCGATATACATTGGCTTCTCTAGCTCTATAGTCGCCACCTTTTAAGGTGTCGCGAAACATTCTATAAACGCTATCGCCATCATTCTTGTAATTTTTTGAAGCATTTACACCTCCTTGTGCTGCAACTGAATGTGCTCTGCGTGGGGAGTCTTGGAAACAAAAGGCTTCCACATTGTAGCCCATTTCAGCAAAACTTGCGGCCGCAGAGCTTCCTGCGAGTCCTGTTCCTACAACAATCAACTTCAATTTCTTTCGATTAGCGGGATTTACTAGTTTGGCGTTTCGCTTGTAGTTTTCCCACTTTTGTTCAAGAGGTCCTGATGGTATTTTAGCGTCTAAATTCATTTTTCTTTATTTCTAATCGCATTCAAATAAGTAATTTGAGTGCTAAACTTTTTTTATTGAATATTTTTTCTTCAATTAAGCTACAAACAGGTATACATAAATTGGAATAATTGAGTAACCTATACCTATTAAAATCGAAAATCCGTAGCCAACTTTTTTGACAATGTTCACGTATGTTGGATGGTATAAACCTAGCGTTCTAAAGGCACTATAAAATCCATGCATTAGGTGAAAACTAAGTGCAATCATCGCTACAACATAGATGATAACGTACGTCAAATCTTGGTAAGTAGTTACAACAAGCGTATATAAATCTAAATTTCCGTCTATATCTAAGGGAAGCGAACCAAATTTGTATTCGTACCAAAACTGACGCATATGTAAGACAATAAAAAGCAAAATTATGCTACCTAAAATCCCCATATTTCTGCTGTACCACTTACTTGCTCTTTGGCGTTTGTCTTTTTTGTAGACTTGGCTAGCTTTTTTATTTTCTATTGTTGTCCATAAACTTATTTCCGCATGTGCTACAATAGATGCATAAAGTCCATAGGATACTATCTTGATGGGTAGTAAGCCTGTTAGAAAAGCCGCATATGCATTGAATTGTACCAAAGCTTCCTCCTTAGGAAGTAAGAGTTGAAAGTTACCTAGTAAGTGAATCACTAAAAACAAACACAAAAATAAACCTGTCAAACTCAAGCTTATTTTTTTAGCCAAACTTGTAAACATATATCATTGTTTTCAACAAAAATATAAAAGACTTGCTTGACAAGGAAATTGATTGTGTGTTAATTGAGCATTATATGAGTAAAATCAATTAGTTGAATTTTATTTTACATTGCATTTCCAAAGAAAATAGCATTGGGCAAATACTTGAAGCTTCCCATCCAAAAGGCTCTGAAATTTGTGTTATCTGTAAAATAGATGACTCTTCCTCTACTTTTTCGTTGAGTCACAAAATTGCGTGATGATTGAATTAAATCTAGATTTTCTTTGCTGATGTAGCCGCTTAGTAAAGGGTTTTCAGTGTACATTATTGGGTTATCAAAACTGTTTTTAGCAGGCTCGAGAAACAAGCTAAAATTTCTAAAACTTGGCGCTTTTTCTTCTGAAAATCCAAAATTAATCGGGTGAGTTAAGTCGAGTTTAGTTTCAAATATAGCTCCCCCAATACGTTGTGCTCCATAGAAGTTGCTTCGTAATTCAAATGGAATATTGTCAGCGCTTAAATCAGTTGATTTGGTATCAATTCCTGAAAGTAAATCGTTGTTTTTTAGCCAATTGAAGCTTCCTCTGTAAGCAATCAAATGACCCCCGTTTTGCACCCAAGTTTTGATTTTTTCTGCTTCACTTTTGCTAAGAGCATTCCCATACAAATGTGGTAAAATAAGGTGCGTATATTGACTCAAATCTTTGGAAGAAAATCTTCTTGTATCAAGCTTAGTCACCGGTATTTCGTAATGAACATCGAGGTTGAACCATATTTCTCCTGCATCGCTTACATGTACACCATCTCCAACAAGTAAAGCTACTTTGGGTAATTCCAGCGTTTTAAAACTCGGACTTCCTAAGTTAATTCCTTGTGTGTTTCCTGTAGAAATCGGAAAAATGTCGATTTCATTTTTTTTT
>SKIG01000106.1 GCA_007116535.1 Psychroflexus sp. | reverse complement strand
GCAAAATTTTTACCTGTTTTTCCAAAACCTGTCATTACTTCATCGGCTATACAAATTATACCTGATACTTTGCAAAGTTTCAAGATAGACTCAAGTCCTGATTGTGAATAGGTTTTCATTCCAGCAGCTCCTTGAATCATAGGTTCGTAGATAAACCCTGCAATGCTGTATTCGGTAATCCAATTATTCAACTGTTCTAAAACTTCTTGGTTGTTTTTTTCATTAGGTTTAGGTAAACGAAGAACTTCAATAAAATGGTCTTCAAAAGCACCGTTATACACCGAAAGTCCGGATACTGACATTGCACCAAAAGTGTCTCCATGGAAACCTTCTTCTAAAGCGAGGATGTACTTTTTAGGATTCCCTAGGTTGTGATGAAACTGAAGCGCCATCTTAATGCCTATTTCAGTAGCTGTAGAACCATTGTCGTTATAAAAAACCTTAGCTTGATTGTTGCCGAGAAGCTTGAGCACTTTTTCAGCAAGCTCAATTGCAGGCTCATGCGTAAATCCACTAAATACAATTTGGTCAAGACGGCTCATTTGTTGTTTTACCTTGCTGATAATTTTTGGATGGCAATGGCCATACATGCTTGTATACCAAGAAGAAATAGCATCAATATATTTGTTGCTTTGTTCATCATACAGATAGACTCCCTTTGCCTTGACTATAGGAAGTAAATCACCATAAGTTTTGTGCTGCGTGAGCGGATGCCACACTACTTCTCTATCTCTTTCTTGAAGTGATTTAATACCAAAAATCTTCTTTATTGAAGTTCCAAAACCCATGCTAATTTTTTAAGTAGTACAAAAATACAACTCTAGCTTCAACAATAGAAACTAATAATGAGTTCTATTATTTTTTGATAGTTTAGTAAAAACCTAAATCAAAAAACTTTCTTAAAATTCACCATATTAAAGTAACTTTTAGTGTTTCATTAAGTCTTATCTATGTTAAATACATTTAAGTTTGATTGCTTTTTTAAAACTTATACCAATGAAATTACTAAAACAACAGTACGTAATTAGCTTCTTTTTGATTACATTAATATCATCTACTTCTGTATTTGCCCAAGATTTTCAAGGGAAAGCTGTTTATCAGACCAAAACTACCATGGATATGGAAGGTTGGGGTGGAGGCCAGATGAGTGAGCAAAAAAAAAAGCAAATGATGGAGCGAATGAGGAATTTCCTTGAAAAAACTTATATACTAAATTTCAACAAAACAGAATCAATCTATAAGGAAGACGAAAAGCTTGCCGCTCCAGGAGGAGGACCAGGAAGCGCAATGGGAGGTGCTTTCGCATCAAGTTTTTCGGGAGGACCGCAATACAAGAATGTGAAAACTCAAGAAATACTTCAGGATCAAGAGTTTTTTGGCAAACGCTTTTTAATCAAAGATGAACTAAAAAAACTTGAATGGACCATGACCAATGAAACAAAACAGATTGGACAATATACGTGTTTCAAGGCAGTAGCTATAAAAGAAGTAGATGAAAATGACTGGCGAAGCATGAGAAGAAGAAGGAATAATGACGAGGCTAAAGAGTCAAAAAAAGAATCAGATACTACTAACGTCAAGCAAATTACTGAGGAAATAGAAATGCCCAAAACCATTGAAGTAGTTGCTTGGTACACCCCACAAATTCCCGTAAATCAAGGACCTGGAGAATATTGGGGCTTGCCGGGGCTAATCTTGGAAGTGAACGCTGATAGAACAACAATACTATGTACAAAAATTGTACTGAATCCTTCTGAAAAAGAAACAATTTCGGCGCCTTCTAAAGGAAAAGAAGTCACTCAAAAAGAGTACAATGAAATTGTGCAGCAGAAAATGACAGAAATGAGAGAGATGTACGGAGGAAGAAATCGAGGTCGTTAAAATTAAAATAATTAATCACTTAATCCATGTCAACTTGTACAATTGTTATAATCTAATGAAAAACTTACTTTATTCACTTATTTTTTTGACAAGCCTATCCGCTTTTTCGCAAGTAAAAATGGAAGGATTTATCAAAGATAGCGTTGGGAATCCACTTGAATTGGCTAATGTTATTGCCATCAACACAGAAAGTAATTCCATGGAGGGTTATGCTATTTCTGATGAAAGAGGGAGATACCTTATAGCTTTAAGCAAAAATAAAAAATTCAATATCCAAGTTAGTTATTTGGGGATGAAAACTGCAGAAGAGGTAGTCGTTACAAAAGGTGAAGATATTACCAAAGACTTTACCTTATATGATGATTCAATGTTAGATGCAGTCGAGCTTACTTACGAAATGCCAGTAACAATTAGTGGTGATACAATTTCTTATAATGCAGACTCATTTGCAACGGGAACTGAGCGAAAATTGGAAGATATTCTTAAGAATTTACCAGGTGTTGAGGTAAATGAAGATGGTCAGGTAGAAGTTGATGGCGTTCGTGTACAAAAACTAATGATAGACGGAAAAGACTTTTTTGATGGCGATACTAAATTAGGTGTGAAAAATATTCCTTCCAATGCTGTAGATAAAGTTCAGGTTTTGAAAAATTATGCGGAAGTAGGTCAGTTAAGAGGAGTTCAAAATAACCAAGACAATATTGCTTTAAACATTAAGCTTAAAGAAGGAAAAGAAAATTTCTGGTTTGGAAACATAACCGCAGGCGGAGGTAATTCTAACTCCGATGGAGGTTTGTATTTATTTCAGCCCAAGTTATTTTATTACAGTCCCAAATACAGTATCAATTTTATTGGAGACCTTAATAATATTGGTGAATTAGCTCTTAACAATCGGGATATACGAAACTTTACAGGTGGCTTTCGAAGTCCAAGTAGAACTAGCGGTACCAACTTAAATTTAGGAAATAACAACCTAAATTTTAGTGCGCTTCAAAATAACAGAGCGCAAGCCTTGGAAACTAAATTAGCAGCAGCCAACTTTACTTACTCTCCTAATGAAAAGTTAGATTTGAGTGGTTTCGCTATAGTTTCTAGTAGCAGAATCGATTTGCAACAAAATAACTCTATTTTATATACCGATCAAAGTTTAGGTATTCCTGATGAAATCACAGAAACTACTACTAACCAAGCTAGCGATCAGGGTATTGTAAAATTGAGTGCTATATACAAACAGAATGCAAATAATCAGTTGGATTATGATGTGTTGAGTAGAGTTTCAAAAGAAAGAGAAAACAGAAATTTGTTTTCTTCCGTAATTGGGAATACCGATCAATTTGAAGAGGTAACTCCGTTCAGCATCAATCAAAATTTTAATTATTATTACACACTTAATGAACGTAATATTTTTGCTTTTGAAGCCCAACATCTAATTCAAGACGAAGACCCATTTTACAACGCGCTCATAGAAGACAAAGATGGTTACGGAAGTACTGCCGACGCAATAGGTTTAGACCCGAACCAAATTAATTATAATGTCGGTCAAAACCGAAGAGTGCTTTCTAATCAGTTAGACGCTAAACTTGACTATTGGTATGTAATTAACAACAAAAGCAATATCAATTTTACTTTAGGAACGATTATAAGTCGTCAAAACTTTGATTCTGATATTTTTCAATTTCTAGATGACGGCAGTACAAGTATACCTACAACAACAATCAATGATGGATTGAATATCAACGATACAGAATATAATTTTGGCGATATTTATTTGAGTACGCGTTATCAAATAAAAGCAGGTAAATTCACTCTTACACCCGGGATTTCAGTGCATTCATATGTATATAGAAATACGCAATTTGGAGAAGAATTTGAGAATGATTTTTACCGTGTATTGCCCGAATTCGATGCAAGAATTCAGTTGAAAAATACAGAGAGAATTGTTTTTACTTACGCCATGGAAAACCAATTCACTGATGTAACTAACTTAGCCAGAGGTTTGGTATTGAATAATTTTAATTCACTCTTTATTGGTAATGAAGCACTAGATAATGCACTTTCTCATAACTTGAATTTGAACTATTTCAGCTTCAATTTATTTAATTACACCAATGTTTTTGCTTTGTTGAATTACCGAAAAAGCATCGACCAAATTAGAAACCTTACAAATTTTGAAAGTGTTATTAGAACGAGTTCTGTTTTTAACTCTGCATTTGCAGACGAAACTTTTACAGCTAATGGACGTTTTCAACGTAGTTTTGGTAAAATTAGAGGTTCACTAAACGCAGGCTTCAATTATGCAAAATTCAATCAGTTTATTCAAGATCAACGCTCTGTAAACGAGAGTTATACACAAACCTATGGAGCTGAGGTTAGAACAAACTACAAAAAAGCACCAAACGTAACTTTACGCTATGACTTTACACTTCAAGACAACGACCAAGGAGACAGAAGTACTAGATTTTACACCAATGCTCCATCAATAGAATTTGATGCTTTGATATGGGAATCTTTTACTTTCAGAACCAAATACACTTACAATAATTTAAGTGACGAAGAGACTACATTGAATTCTTTTGAATTTTGGGACGCTTCACTTAACTACCGAAAAACAAAGGATTCAAAGTTTGAGTACGAAATCAAGGGAACTAACTTATTAAATACAAAATTTCTTGCCAACACAAATGCAAATGCATTTTCGGTAAGTGCCTCTCAGTTTTTTATTCAACCTAGATTTATTACTTTTAGGTTAACGTATAATTTGTAATGTTTGTATTATTCTGATTTTTTATAATTCAATTTTTGAAACAGAAATTAGTACTGAATCAAAAAAGGGTTTCGAAGTCCACTGTATTTATCTAAGCTAGCTACAATAGAACCAACTAAAATATCTGCTTCAATTTTTAGGGGTATTTTATTATGGTCTTTGGATATCCAAATGGTAACTCCTTCCTCGTCTTTAAAAACTTTGTCAGCTTGCACATAGGGTTTAAAAACCATTGTATTGACCATTCCAAACTTGGTTTTAATAACTTCGTCACCAACATACTTGACTTTAAAGTTGAAGTTTTCTTCATCAAAAAATAGGTTGAGAAAAAATTCATCCCCTTTTTTAATGGTCTTGATATCTACTTTATTCCTAAGATAATATAATGCCGACAGCATGTCTTGCGAAGAAGGCATTGTTTCATGAGAAGAAACCGTATCGTATTTATAGTTGTGTACAATAGCTTTGTTTTGTGAAGGCACAAAGTCAATCATTTTGTCTTTGATGTGTCCACCTTCAGATGTTTTTCTAATAAACTTATGAGGAAGTCCTGTTTCTTTTGAAATGTATGTCTCAAAGTTATTTCTAACTTTAAAGAAAACATCTAACATGCCGGTAGTTTTTCCATACCCGGTAACATGGTACATCGGGTCGCCTTGTAGACTAGAGTTTTTAATGCTTAAAGTAGCCTCAGAAGTATTGAACCAACCGTATTTTATTTTAAACTTAAGCCATTCGCCCTCTTGGTAAGCTGGCTTTTTCTGTGCAAAACTGTGTATGCTGAACAGAATTAAAAGTACACTAACTATTTTCTTCATGGTTGGGTTTTACACAAGCAAATCAAAACATATACCACTTTTTGAAATGTTTGAATTGCGAATATACAAAGTTGAATT
>SKIG01000111.1 GCA_007116535.1 Psychroflexus sp. | reverse complement strand
TGCATCAAAAATTGCTTGTAATTTTTTTGGTACCTGCTCTAAGTAAGCGTCAAGTAAATCAGTTGGAACTATTTGAAACCTTTCCTCCATTTCAAGATTATTTTTCAGGCTAAGTTAATCTAAATTCTGTTTCATCCGTATTTTGGGTAATAGCTTAATTTTTCTGTAAAAAAAAAAACACTAAGAACCTGCCTGTATGCGCATACAGGCAGGCCTTTAGATTAGCAAAGTGTCTAAAAATAAATAGAATTAATCGAACTCACGTTAATTAAACGCTCTCAAAAAAAGGTGCAACTACCTCATCAGGAATCCGTAATGGTCTTAGTCTTGGTAAATCAACAAAACACCAAAGCGTTTCAGCCTCTAAAATCAACTGTTGGCTTTCTTTTACAAAGACTTGAATTTTTCGTAGTGATTTTGCACCATCAACGCTGTCAATCCATGTTTTTAGGAGAATTTCATCTCCAAGATATGCTGCTTTTTTGTAGTAAATATGCTGCTCCATTACCACCCATCCAAATTTCTCCCGATGACTTTTAGAAGTTTCGCTGTGCCAATGCTTCTCCGAAACTTCTAAAACCCATTCGATGTATTTCAAATTATTGACGTGGTGTAAATCATCTATATCAGCATCGACAACTATTCGAGTTTGTGTAAATACTTTTGGTTGCATAAAACCTTTTTTCCTTACTATTTCAATCAGCTTAAGTTACTAAAAATTCGCTTTTCTCTTTTCCAAAAAAGCTTGTGTACCTTCCTTAAAATCATCGGTACCGAAGGCTTGTCCAAAGGCTTCAATTTCTGAAGCAAAACCATTGACTCCATCTACAAAGTTGTCGTTAACCGCTTTGATTGCTGCGCTGATGGCAACCATTGAGTTCCTCATAATTTTTTGTGCGACTGCTTTTCCTTTGTCTAGCAATTCTTCTTGACTAACAACTTCGTTTACCAATCCATAAGTGGCTGCTTTTTCTGCGCTAATCATTCCGGCAGTCATAATCATTTCCATGGCAATTCCTTTACCCACTAATTGAGGCAGACGCTGTGTACCACCGTAACCCGGAATAACGCCAAGAGAAACTTCAGGAAGCCCCATTTTTGCATTCTCACTAGCAATGCGGAAATGAGCCGCCATGGCTAATTCTAGACCTCCTCCTAAAGCAAAACCATTGATTAATGCGATGACAGGTTTCGGAAAATCTGCGATATAGTCGAAGACCAAAGCTTGTCCATCGGCGGCAAGTTTCTTTCCTTCTTCCACGCTGTAGTCTGCAAATTCGGCAATATCTGCGCCGGCAACAAAAGCTTTTTCGCCCGAACCTGTAAGTAGGATAACTTTTACAGATTCGTCTTCTTTTAAATGAGTAAAAACTGCATTGATTTCTTTTAAAGTTTGTCTGTTTAGAGCGTTTAGTTTTTTTGGTCTGTTGATGGTTACTAAAGCGATTCCATCTTCGATATGTGTAAGTAGGTTTTCAGTTTGCATAGGTTACTGCTTTTGTGTTTATACTTTAGGAAATTGAACTGTAAATTTAGTGCCTTTATTTACCATAGAACTCAAGTTTATACTACCTTTATGAGTTTCTATAATGTTTTTGACCATGCCTAATCCCAATCCCATCCCGCTTGTTTTAGTGGTAAATTTAGGTTCAAAAATACGTTGATGATTTTCTTCTGCGATTCCGCAACCGTTGTCGATTACTTTCAAGTAAACATCTTTGTCGTCTGCTAAAACTTCAACTACGATTTTAGGGCTTTCTATACCTTCGGTGGCTTGCTGTGCGTTTTTCACTAAATTAGTAACCACACGAATGAGTTGGGTTTTGTCAAATTTTGCAAATACATCTTTGTCGCTATGAATAAATCGAAGGTTTTTATCTTTGAAAATTTCGAGTGCAAGACGAACTGTTTCTTTTACGTTGACTACTTCATCTTGTTGAGCAGGCATTTTCGCAAAACTAGAAAAAGCACCTGCAATTGAATTCATTGTGTCTATCTGTTGAATCAGGGTTTCACAAAAATCATGAAGCTTGTTCTTCCATTCTTTGTCTTTGGGATCAAAAGAGCGCTCAAAACTTTGCAAGGTCAAGCGCATTGGAGTAAGCGGATTTTTTATTTCGTGGGCAACCTGTCGGGCCATTTGTCGCCATGCGGCCTCTCGCTCACTTTTAGCTAACTGATTCGCACTCTCTTCCAATTCGTCAATCATCTGATTGTATGCTTTGATAAGAGGTTTTATTTCGACACTTGCGTCATCGGTGCTAATTTTTGGATTGGTTTTTTCGAAGCTAGTCGCTAAAATTTTATTGCTAATCGATTTTAAAGAGCGGGTGATATTATTCGATAAAAAGTATGCCAATACAATAGCAGAAAGCAACATCAAAATATACACTTGCGAGAGTTTACCCATAAACTCACGAAGCTCTCGATCCATAAAACCATCGTCTTCAATGTAAGGAAGGTTCAGGATTCCGATAGGTTTAAAATAACTATCTGTCAAATAGGAATAAGACGATTGGTAACGTTGCCCATTCAACGTAAATCGCTCTACGACTTTTCGTTCGGGAGCTTCTTCTAAAGCATCTAAAATATATTCAGGGATTTGTTGGGTGGTTGTATCTGAATAAAAAGAAGCAAAAGATGATTTTTGTAGTACGCCGTTTAAGTCGTAAATAATAAGCTCTTCGTTATGAATTTCTTGAATTTCAAATATTTTTTCTTTGAAAATTAGCTGTAAACTTTCGGTATTAATTGGGTAGGTAGTGTTTCGAAAAACATATTCAATATTGGAGTGAATAGCTTTTTCTTTTCGTTCTAGCTTTTCCAAATGAAGGTCTTCTGCTTCTTCTTTGTATTGAAGAATAGTCACACCCGCAATTAACACCGATGCTCCTAAGACTAAAATAATCATAGAAATAAAGATGCGAAAGCGAAGTGAGTGTTGCAGAAAATTCATCTTAAGCTTGTTTTTGTTCCCGTATGCGTTTGTAAAGTTTGATTCCTAGCATCAATAATACTGCCAAACCGATTAAACTGAAGGTTCCTAAAAGCCAATTAGTGGTAGATTTTGTGATCACAAGAAATACAACAGCAAAAAGTATGATTGTAGCCACTTCGTTATAAATGCGCATTCCATTAGAAGTCCACTTAATGATATCTTGTTGAAATTCTTTGTAAATCAGGTGTGTTTTGAAGTGGTAAGCAAATAAAGCAACCACAAAAGCAAGCTTAATGTGCATCCAACCTTCCTGAAGCCATTCTGGGAAAAGCACCAATAACCAAACTGCAGTAAGCGTGGTAAGTACCGCCGAAGGCCAAGTGATAATAAACCACAAGCGGTTGCTCATAAGTTTAAGTTGTTCGCTAAGGATTTCTTTAGCGGGAGAAGGTTTTTCTAGGGCTTCAATATGGTAAATGAATAATCTTGGTATATAGAAAAGTCCCGCAAACCAAGTAACTACAAAAATAAGATGTAAGGACTTAACATAGTCGTAATATTCCACGTGTAAAATTTTACTTCAAATATACAATATGAGGTTGGATTTTGAAATGACTATGCTTCGTAATTACAAGTAAACTTATCAAAGCATCCTTACTTAGGTTTTCAAAATCTATCTTTTAAGCACTATTAAAAAGCTTCTTCTTTATGCTTAGTTAAGCCAAAGTATGGCAAAGATTCTGTTGTTCTTTCAGCTTCTACTAAATCTCCCAAAGCTTCATTGATAAGAAAATCCCAATCGGTTTCAGAGAAGTTAAAACGATAACCCCTCTTACCTGTTCGTAGGTTGACACTTTTCGATAAAACCATTGACCTTGCATGGTAAATTTGATAGCTGTCAATTACAAACAAGGCAACATTAAGTTTATAAACAATAATATCCCGATCTATCCTTTCGTTTACATACACAGAAACTAAGGGAATTAATACCAACTCATTGTTTCTTATTGAACTAAATTTAAGTAAATCTGAATGTTTTACCTCTTTAGGATCAAAACTTTGAAGCGCATATTTTTCTGGCAAATACTTATCTGTCCACAACAAATCTTCTTGAACTTTCAACTTAGGAAGATGTTTTTTCAAGGCATTAGTTAAGTTGGTGTCGAATTCTTTGAGTGTATAATGCTGAAATGGAAGTCTATAGAAAGTCGCAGTAGCTGTTGAAATAACCCCCTGAACAAATACCTTGTCATTCATGTATATTGGATCTGTTCTTCGCTCTTCCATAACATACATATGGTCTAGTTCGTAGAACAATTTTTCATTTTCAGCTTGATGATGTCTTTGAAAAGGATACAAATCATAGCTTGCACAACGAGTAAAACTAAAGTGAATCAAAACGCAAAGAAGGAAAATTAGCACAGCTCTCATTGTAATAGTTTTTATAGTGAATGAATATTTTCGAACAGCGTACTAACTAGTTGAGTTAAGTATTTTGCTTCGTGAAATTGTTCCAAATCATGTGATTTGTCGCAATAATAAATATCGTAAGATGTGTAATCGCACAAATCTAGGTTGATGGTTGAGGTAAAGAGTAAAACATCACCTAAAAAAACATTGGCACTTATATGAAAATCGGCAACTTCATAAGCATTGCGTTTAAAGAAAAAAGGTACAACATTAATGCCGTTTTTAAAGGTATGAACCGAGGTTATATTCTCAAAGTTTTGCTTGGTAAAAAGCTGAGCAGCTTCACTCGCTATACCCGACCTAAAGAAGTTACTTTTTACTAAATCGGTTGTTAAAGTCGCAATTGTAAAATCTTCTACAACCTCCGAAAAGCCCAGTTTTTCTGTAAAGTAATCTTGCATTAACTCTGTGATTTCTTTCGTTATACGATGAGGGGTTCCTTCGTAGTTAGTGCGCGCAAATTGTACTCCATCTTCAAATTGAATAGGACTAAAGTATACAGGATATCTTTTCCATTCTTCTTTTAAAACCCCCATACTTCTTGATCTATCCGAATAACTTACTCTTCCGTTGGTTTCTTTTTCGACATCAGGATTTCTGATTGTTCTTCCGTGTATATTAAAAATGGTAGTAAAATACCTATTAAAAGAGTTCAGCTCCATCTGTTGAATATCAAATAATTCACGCGAATGTCTTACATCAAAAGTCTGTGCATTAATAGTGAAAACTCCTAAAAGCATACACAGATACAAACCTATATTTTTCAATTGCATAATTACTAGTTTAATGAATTACTTGTTTAAAAATCAAAATTATAGCGAATTCCGATGACAATTTCGTAGGGTCTCCTCACTTTTAGCTGAGCACTTTCACTCACTTCTACACCCGGGGTGTCAAACCGAATGCTGCTATAGTCTGTTTCATCTTCAATCTCGTTGAACTTACTTAGTCTTATCCGTACGTTTCCTCCGAAATTCACAAAGTATTTTGCTTGTACAAATAAGTATATCTGTTCCTTGTATAAGTTAGCATCAAAACGAATTGCAGGAGTAAAGCTTCCCGATTGACGTCTTAGGCTTGCACCACTATAATCTCTGAAACCAACTAAGCTTCGTCGGGCGTTATAAGAAGCTAT
>SKIG01000187.1 GCA_007116535.1 Psychroflexus sp. | reverse complement strand
GGTCAGGTAAATGATATGTCAGACCGTTCGGGAGCTAAAGTTGTAAAAGCAATTGTGCCATTATCTGAAATGTTTGGATATGTAACAACTTTAAGAACGCTATCTTCTGGTCGTGCAACTTCTACAATGGAGATTTCACACTACGAAGAAACACCATCTAACATTTCTGAAGCAGTTATTGCAGCTGCAAAAGGTACTAACGTTTAATAGGAACTTGTCATGAGTCAAAAAATAAGAATTAAATTAAAATCATACGACTATAACTTAGTAGATAAGTCTGCTGAAAAGATAGTTAAAACTGTAAAAACAACAGGTGCGGTGGTAACAGGACCAATTCCATTACCTACCAAAAAGAAAATTTTTACGGTATTACGTTCACCTCACGTAAACAAAAAATCACGTGAGCAGTTCGAGCTTAATTCATTCAAACGCCTTTTAGATATCTATAGTTCTTCTTCAAAGACTATCGATGCGCTAATGAAACTTGAATTGCCAAGTGGTGTTGAAGTAGAAATTAAAGTATAGTTAGTATATATAGAGTATTAAGTTCAGGGCAATCTGTTTGTCCTGAATTTTTATGAATTTTAAATAGTAATCATTTTAATAATTAAATATGTCTGGGTTAATAGGAAAAAAAGTCGGCATGACCAGCATTTTTGACGAGAATGGAAAAAACATTCCATGTACCGTTTTAGAAGTTGGGCCATGCGTAGTTACCCAAGTCAGAACCGAAGAGGTTGACGGGTACAATGCCCTCCAATTAGGTTTCGATGACAAATCAGACAAAAACGCTACAAAAGCGGCTCAAGGTCACTTTAAAAAAGCGAATACATCTGTAAAAAGAAAAGTCGTTGAATTCCGTGATTATGTTGGAGAGTATAAATTAGGAGATGTTATCACTGCTGATTTATTTGAAGAAGGAGAATTTGTCGATATAGCAGGTACTTCTAAAGGAAAAGGATTCCAAGGTGTTGTAAAAAGACACGGTTTTGGAGGAGTTGGCCAATCTACTCACGGTCAACATAACCGTCTAAGAGCTCCAGGTTCTATTGGTGCTGCGTCTGATCCATCACGTGTTTTCAAAGGAATGCGAATGGCAGGACAGATGGGTAATAAGAGAGTTAAAGTACAAAACTTGAAAGTATTAAAAGTTGTGGCAGACAAGAATTTACTTGTTGTTAAAGGATGTGTTCCTGGTCACCGTAATGCTTACGTAATGATTGAGAAGTAATGAAGCTAGCAGTATTAGATATCAACGGAAAAGAGACAGGAAGAGAGGTTAGCCTTTCTGAGAATGTTTTTGGCTTAGAGCCTAACAAACACGCTATTTATCTAGATGTTAAGCAACATTTAGCCAACAAGCGTCAAGGTACTCATAAAGCAAAAGAAAGAGCTGAAATTACAGGAAGTACTCGTAAAATCAAAAAACAGAAAGGTACAGGTACAGCTAGAGCAGGTAGTATTAAGTCTCCTGTTTTCAAAGGTGGAGGTAGAGTTTTTGGTCCAAGACCACGTGACTATCACTTCAAATTAAAAAAAAAATTGAAGCGTTTGGCAAGAGCATCTGCTTTATCGCAAAAGTTTGCAAACAACGAAATTCTTATAGTTGAAGACTTCTCTTTTGAGACTCCAAAAACAAAGGAATTTAAGCAAGTGCTTCATAATCTGAATATATCAGATAAAAAATCGTTATTAGTTCTTGCAGAACAAAATAATAATGTATATTTGTCGTCCCGTAATTTGACAGGTTCAAGAGTTGTAACAACCTCAGAATTAAATACTTATGGGATTCTTAACAATAGAGCTTTGGTAATTTCTGAGGCTGCTTTAGGAATAATTGAATCAAATTTAGAGAAATAGTCTTATGGGAATTATTCAAAAACCTATTATAACTGAAAAAGCTACTGCGGACAGCGAGTTGAAAAACACTTACTGGTTCGTAGTTGAGCCTAAAGCTAATAAGATACAAATAAAAGAGGAAGTAGAGTCTTTATACGGAGTTACCGTAGAGGCTGTGCGTACTATGAACGTATATCCGAAGGTGAAGAGCCGTTTCACTAAAACAGGGGTAGTTACAGGTAGAAAGAAATTTATCAAGAAAGCTGCTGTGAAAGTGACGGATGGAGAAGTGATTGATTTTTATAATAATCTATAGTATTAAAAAATGTCGGTAAGAAAATTAAAACCTATTACCCCAGGACAGCGTTTTAGAGTTGTGAATGGTTTCGACGCCATCACTACTGATAAGCCGGAGAAGAGCTTGCTCGCTCCGATTAAAAAGTCTGGAGGTAGAAACAATCAGGGTAGAATGACCATGCGCTATAAAGGTGGTGGTCATAAGCGCCGTTATCGTATCATCGACTTTAAACGTAACAAATTTGATGTTGCTGGTGAAGTTGTAAGTATTGAATACGATCCAAACAGATCTGCATTTATTGCTTTATTGTCTTATGCAGATGGAGAAAAACGCTATGTGGTTGCACAAGCAGGATTAAAGGTTGGAGACAGCCTTGTGTCAGGTAAAGAAAATGTTCCTACAGAAATTGGTAATTCTATGCCTCTTTCTCAAGTTCCTTTCGGTACTATTATATCTTGTGTTGAGTTGCGTCCAGGTCAAGGAGCTGTAATGGCTCGTAGTGCTGGTACATTTGCTCAGCTTATGGCGCGCGATGGAAAGTATGCAACTATCAAACTGCCTTCTGGTGAAACTCGTATTGTTTTAGCTGATTGTTTAGCTACAATTGGTGCAGTTTCTAACAGTGATCATCAGTTACTTGTTTCAGGTAAAGCTGGACGTAGCAGATGGTTAGGTAGAAGACCAAGAACAAGACCTGTTGCTATGAACCCTGTAGATCATCCAATGGGTGGTGGTGAAGGTAGAGCTTCAGGAGGACACCCAAGATCTAGAAATGGTATACCTGCAAAAGGATTCAAAACTAGATCTAAGAAAAAGGCTAGTAATAAACATATTGTAGAACGTAGAAAGAAATAAGCTATGGCAAGATCATTAAAAAAAGGACCTTACGTTCATTATAAGTTAGAGAAAAAAGTTGCTCAAAATGTTGAGTCAGGAAAGAAGTCTGTAATCAAAACTTGGTCAAGAGCTTCTATGATTACACCTGATTTTGTAGGGCAGACTTTTGGTGTTCATAACGGAAAGCAGTTTGTTCCTGTTTTTGTTACAGAAAACATGGTAGGACATAAATTAGGAGAATTTTCACCAACGCGTTCTTTTAGAGGGCATGCGGGTGCGAAAAATAAAGGTAAAAAATAGTAGGCAATGGGAGTTCGTAAAAGAAATACAGCGCAAGCGCTGAAAGATTCAAGACAGGATGTAGCTTTTGCAAAGCTAAATAATTGTCCTACTTCTCCAAGAAAGATGAGATTAGTTGCTGATTTGGTAAGAGGTAAAGATGTTCAGATAGCTTTACAAATCCTAAAATTCAGCACTAAGGAAGCTTCAAGGAAGTTAGAGAAATTACTTTTGTCTGCCATTTCAAACTGGCAACAAAAGAATGAAGATGCTGATGTAGAAAATGCACAGCTATATGTACAAGAAATTAAAGTAGATGGTGGTAGTATGCTTAAAAGATTACGTCCGGCTCCACAAGGTAGAGCTCATCGTATCAGAAAAAGATCGAACCACGTTACCATTACTTTAGGAGAAAGAATTAACACTGAAAGCTAGGATATAGATCATGGGACAAAAGACAAATCCAATAGGCAATAGATTAGGTATCATCAGAGGATGGGACTCTAACTGGTATGGTGGTAGAGATTATGGAAATAATCTAGCTGAAGACGATAAGATACGTAAGTATATCCATGCTCGTTTATCTAAAGCTAGTGTGTCAAGAATAATCATTGAGCGTACGCTGAAACTTGTAACCGTTACTATCACTACAGCTAGACCTGGTATCATTATCGGGAAAGGAGGTCAAGAGGTAGACAAGTTAAAAGAAGAGCTTAAGAAGATTACTGGGAAGGAAGTTCAGGTAAACATTTTTGAAATCAAAAGACCTGAGCTTGATGCTTTTCTTGTTGCTACCAGTGTGGCAAGACAGATTGAAAACAGAATTTCTTACAGAAGAGCTATCAAAATGGCAATTGCTGCAACTATGAGAATGAACGCAGAAGGTATCAAAATTCAGATATCTGGACGTTTAAATGGAGCAGAAATGGCGCGTTCTGAAGCTTACAAAGATGGAAGAATTCCGTTATCAACTTTTAGAGCAGACATCGACTATGCTTTAGTTGAGGCGCATACTACGTATGGTCGCCTTGGAGTTAAAGTATGGATTATGAAAGGTGAAGTTTACGGAAAAAGAGAGCTCTCTCCTCTCGTTGGTCTTTCTAAATCAGAAGGAAAAGGTAAAACAGCAGGAAGACGTCCAGCGAAAGCACGTCGTAGAAAGTAATCTTAAAAGAATTAAACAATGTTACAGCCTAAAAGAACGAAACATCGTAAACAACAGAAAGGTAGAATGAAAGGTAACTCTCAAAGAGGGCACCTTTTATCCAATGGAACCTTTGGTTTAAAATCACTTGATTCATCTTTTATTACAGCAAGACAAATTGAAGCAGCAAGGATTGCAGCAACTCGTTACATGAAAAGAGAAGGGTCTCTATGGATCAGAATCTTTCCAGACAAGCCTATTACAAAGAAGCCTCTTGAGGTACGTATGGGTAAAGGTAAGGGTGCAGTAGAATACTATGCAGCTGTTGTAAAGCCAGGTAGAATTATGTTTGAGTTAGGAGGAGTCCCTCTTTCAGTTGCGAAAGAAGCACTTCGACTAGCTGCACAAAAATTACCTGTTAGAACTAAATTTATACTTGCTAGAGATTATCAAGAATAATTTTGAAAGTTATGAAACAATCAGAAGTTAAAGAGTTATCTGTAGCTGACTTACAGGAAGAGCTAGGGAAAAATAGAAAGTTACTTTCAGACTTGAAAATGACTCACGCAATTAGTCCTTTAGACAATCCAATCCAAATCAGATCTGTACGTCGTACAGTAGCAAGATTGGCTACGGAATTAACTAAAAGAGAATTAGAATAATTCTACTTACAATGGAAAAAAGAAATTTAAGAAAAGAACGTATCGGCGTAGTTACTTCCAATAAAATGGAAAAGTCAATTGTTGTTTCTGAAACGAAAAAAGTGAAGCACCCAAAATATGGGAAATTCGTACTTAAGAAAAAAAAGTATGTTGCTCATGATGAAAACAACGACTGCAACGAAGGCGATAAAGTAAGAATTATGGAAACTAGAAAGCTTAGCAAAAATAAATGCTGGCGATTAGTTGATATAATAGAAAGAGCTAAATAATTATGGTACAACAGGAATCAAGATTAAAAGTAGCTGACAACACAGGAGCCAAACAAGTTTTGGTTATCCGTGTATTAGGAGGAACTAAGAAGCGTTATGCTTCAGTTGGTGACAAAATTGTTGTTGCGGTAAAGGAAGCAACTCCTAATGGAAGTGTGAAAAAGGGTTCAGTATCAACAGCGGTAGTTGTTAGAACAAACAAAGAAGTAAGACGTCCTGATGGATCTTACATCCGTTTTGACGACAATGCTTGTGTGTTGCTTAATGCTACAGGAGAAATGAGAGGTACTCGTGTTTTTGGCCCAGTTGCTAAGGAACTTAGAGACAACCAATTCATGAAAATTGTTTCACTTGCACCCGAGGAGCTTTAATTCTACATAAAAATGAAGAAGTTTAAAGTAAAAGTTGGAGATAACGTACAAGTTACTTCAGGAGAGCACAGAGGAAAACAAGGGAAAATTCAGAAAATCCTGAAGGATAAAGATCGCGTAATTGTGGAAGGAGTGAAACTAGTAAAAAAACATATGAAGCCAAGCGCTACAAATCCACAAGGAGGCGTTAAAGAGATGGAAGCACCTATTCATATTTCTAATGTAAGCTTACTTACAAAAGACGGTGAAACTACTAAAGTAGGTTTCAGAGTTGAAGATAGAAAAAAAGTTAGGTATTCTAAAAAAACAAATGAAGTAATTTAATTATGAGTTACGTACCAAGACTTAAAGAAGAGTATAAAGACAGAATTCTTCCTGCTTTAATGGAAGAGTTTGGTTATAAGAACCCAATGCAAGCTCCAAAACTTAAAAAGATTGTTTTAAGTAGAGGTGTAGGTGATGCGATTGCTGATAAAAAGTTGATTGACCATGCTACTGATGAGCTTACATTAATTACAGGTCAAAAAGCTATCCAGCGTAAGTCTAAAAAAGATGTTGCATCTTTTAAACTTAGAAAGGGTATGCCTATTGGCGCAATGGTAACTTTAAGAGGTGACCGTATGTTCGAATTTTTGGACAGATTGGTAACTTCAGCTTTACCCCGTGTAAGAGATTTTAATGGAATCAAAGCTACAGGTTTTGATGGAAGAGGTAATTACAACCTAGGTGTTACTGAGCAAATTATTTTTCCAGAAATAAATATCGATAAAGTGAATCGTATTTCTGGAATGGATATTACTTTTGTGACCTCTGCTGAAACAGATAAGGAAGCTAAATCTTTATTAACCGAATTAGGATTACCTTTTAAAAAGAAGTAATATGGCTAAAGAATCAATGAAAGCACGTGAAGTAAAGCGTGCCAAAATGGTAGAAAAATATGATGAAAAAAGGAAAGCATTATTAGAAGCAGGAGATTACGAAGGTCTTCAAAAGCTTCCTAAAAATGCATCTCCTGTTAGAAAGCATAACCGTTGTAAATTAACAGGAAGACCAAAAGGTTATATGAGACAATTTGGTATTTCTCGTGTAACATTTCGCGAAATGGCTAATCAAGGTTTAATTCCTGGAGTCAAAAAAGCAAGTTGGTAATTAAAAGGAATTAAAAATGAATTTAGATCCAGTAACAGATTATTTAACAAGAATTAGAAATGCGGTAGCAGCTTCTCATAGAGTAGTTGAAATACCTGCTTCTAATCTGAAAAAAGAGATTACTAAGATTCTTTTTGATCAAGGATATATCTTAAGCTACAAGTTTATCGATGACGATAAGCAAGGTAAAATTAAAATTGCCTTAAAGTATGATAAGCTTAACAACGATCCAGTTATTAAAAAGATTCAACGTATTAGTAAACCAGGTTTAAGAAAGTATGCAAGTGCTTCAGAATTACCTAGAATTCTTAACGGTCTTGGAATTGCTATTGTTTCCACTTCACACGGAGTGATGACAGACAAGCAAGCTCGTAAGGAAAATGTTGGTGGGGAAGTTCTTTGCTATATTTACTAATCATAAATTTAATTAAAAATGTCAAGAATAGGAAAAAATCCTGTTAGCATTCCCGAAGGAGTAACAGTAGCTGTGAATGACAACACAATCACTGTGAAGGGTAAATTAGGGGAGCTACAACAAGAATTTAGCGAAGTTTCAGTTCGTGTAGAAGGTAACGAAGTTATCGTCGATAGAGAATCTGATAACAAATCTTCAAAAGCTAAACATGGTTTGTATAGATCATTAATCAACAACATGGTGATTGGTGTTTCTGAAGGCTTTACCAAGCAGTTGGAATTAGTAGGTGTTGGTTACCGTGCGTCAAATCAAGAACAAAAACTTGATATCGCAATAGGTTTCTCTCACAATATTGTTATCGACTTAGCACCTGAGGTGAAAGTAGAAACAATATCTGAAAAAGGTAAAAATCCAATTATTAAACTTTCTTCTTACGACAAGCAATTAGTTTCTCAAGTTGCTGCAAAAATCCGTTCATTCAGAAGACCTGAGCCTTACAAAGGAAAAGGTGTGAAGTATGTAGGTGAGTACATTAGAAGAAAAGCAGGTAAATCAGCTTAATACATAATACTATGGCATTCTCTAAGCAAAAAAGAAGATTAAAAATTAGAAAGCGTATTCGTAAAACAGTTACGGGTACAGCGGAAAGACCACGTCTTTCAGTATATAGAAGTAACAAAGCTATCTATGCACAGTTAATAGATGACGTAAACGGAAAAACTCTTGTTTCTATGTCATCATTCCATTTAGGAGACGATGCATCAGGAAAAACCAAAATAGAGCAATCTAAATTAGTTGGTTTGTCAATTGCAGAAAAAGCAACCAAGCTTGGTGTAGAAAGAGTTTCTTTTGACAGAGGTGGTTACCTTTATCACGGAAGAGTTAAATCATTAGCAGACGGCGCTCGTGAGGGAGGGCTTAAATTTTAAGAAGTATGTATCAAGATTATAAAAACGTAGAAATAGTAAAGCCAGGAGGATTAGATCTTAAAGATCGTCTTGTTGGAGTTCAGCGTGTTACAAAGGTTACGAAAGGTGGTAGAGCTTTTGGTTTTTCTGCTATTGTAGTAGTTGGTAACGAAGATGGTGTAGTTGGTCACGGACTTGGAAAATCTAAAGAGGTTGCTGATGCTATTGCTAAGGCAGTAGAAGATGCAAAGAAAAACCTTGTTAGAGTTCCATTACACAAAGGTACATTACCTCACGAACAAAAAGGTAAATACGGCGGCGCAAAAGTTTTATTACTACCAGCTTCTCCTGGTACAGGTGTTATCGCTGGGGGCCCTGCACGTGTTGTACTTGAATCTGTCGGTGTACATGATGTACTATCAAAGAACCAAGGTTCATCTAACCCACACAATGTTGTAAAAGCAACTTTTGATGCGTTACTTCAATTAAGAAGTGCTGATACAGTTGCTAAACAAAGAGGAATAACTTTAGATAAACTTTTTAACGGATAAGATCAATGGCAACAATACAAGTAACAAAAGTAAAAAGTGCAATCAAAAAGCCGGCTAAGCAAAAGCTTACTTTAGAAGCACTTGGTTTGAAGAAAATTGGTCAAACTGTAGAACACGAAGCTTCACCTGCAATCTTAGGTATGGTGAATAAAGTTAAACATTTAGTTTCTGTTAAAGAACTTTAATACCAAATTAGATAATGGAATTACATAATTTAAAACCTGCACACGGATCAGTAAAATCTTCTAGCAGCCGAAAAGGTCGCGGTGAAGCAACTGGTAATGGTGGTACAGCAGGAAGAGGACATAAAGGAGCAAAGTCTCGTTCAGGTTACTCTAAACAAGTTGGTTTTGAAGGAGGTCAAATGCCTTTGCAACGTAGAGTTCCTAAGTTTGGATTTACAAAGCCTAACAGAGTAGAATACAAAGGAGTTAATTTAGATGTACTACAGCAATTAGTTGATGACGGAAAGATTAAAGACTCTGTAGATCACGCTACTCTTGTTGAATTGGGAGTAATTAAATCTAAGGATCTTGTAAAAATTTTAGGAAGAGGCGAACTTAATGCAAGCATTAACGTAACCGCACATAAATTTACAAAAACAGCTAAGGATTCTATCGAATCTAAAGGAGGTAAAGCAGTAACCCTTTAATATTCCAATAATGAAGTTTATTGAAACGCTTAAGAATATCTGGAAAATAGAAGAGCTGAAGAATAGAATTATTCTTACACTCGGCTTACTTATGGTTTACCGTTTTGGTGCTCAAATTGTTTTACCTGGTATCGATGCTTCACAAATTGCTGAGCTTTCAAAGCAAACTGATGGCGGTTTGTTAGGTTTACTAAACGCTTTTACAGGAGGTGCATTTTCTAATGCCTCTGTCTTTGCGTTGGGTATTATGCCTTACATTTCTGCTTCGATTGTTGTTCAGTTAATGACGATAGCAATTCCTTACCTTCAGAAATTACAGAAAGAGGGTGAAAGTGGACGTAAAAAAATAACACAAATTACTCGATGGTTAACTATTGGTATTACCTTAGTTCAAGGTCCGGGTTACATCTATAATTTGTATAATATTTTACCTTCATCAGCTTTCGTTCTTAACGATTCTGCTACCTTCATTGTATCTTCTGTAATCTTGTTAACCACGGGTTGTATTTTTGCAATGTGGTTAAGTGAAAAAATAACAGATAAAGGAATAGGTAATGGTATTTCATTGCTTATTATGGTAGGTATTATAGCTACATTGCCACAAGCTTTTGTACAAGAATTTGTATCTCGTAACTCTTCTGATTCAAATGGGGGATTAATTTTAATTCTTATTGAGTTAGCAATTTGGTTCTTGATTATTCTTGCTTCAGTTATGTTAGTAATGGCAGTTAGAAAAATTCCTGTTCAGTACGCAAGGAAAAATGCCTCAGGTAAATTTGAGAAAAGTTCTTTTGCAGGTGCAAGACAGTTTATTCCATTAAGGTTGAATGCCTCAGGGGTAATGCCAATTATTTTTGCGCAGGCAATTATGTTTGTTCCTGCTGCTGTAGCTGGAATCTCTAATAGCGAGTTTTCAGAAATGATTAAAGCTACTTTCAACGATATGTTCGGATTTTGGTACAACCTAGTATTCGGATTGTTGATTATTGTATTTACTTATTTCTATACTGCTATTACAGTTCCTACAAATAAAATGGCTGATGATTTAAAAAGAAGCGGTGGCTTCATTCCTGGGATTCGTCCTGGAACTGAGACTGCTGAATTTTTAGATAAGATAATGTCTCAAATTACATTACCGGGATCTATATTTTTAGCTTTGATAGCGGTTTTCCCTGCTGTTTTAGTTTCTTTATTAGATGTACAGCAAAATTGGGCTTTATTCTTCGGAGGAACGTCATTGTTGATTATGGTGGGGGTATCTATAGATACTATCCAACAAGTAAATTCATATTTGCTTAACCGTCACTATGATGGCTTAATGAAATCAGGTAAAAATAGAAAAGCAGTAGCGTAATTATGGCAAAGCAACCTTCTATAGAACAAGATGGAACAATCATTGAAGCATTGTCTAATGCAATGTTTCGAGTTGAGTTAGAAAATGGTCACATAGTGACAGCACACATATCTGGTAAAATGAGAATGCATTACATCAAACTATTACCAGGTGATAAAGTAAAATTAGAAATGAGTCCTTATGATTTAACTAAGGCTCGCATAACATATAGATATTAATAGTCATGAAAGTAAGAGCATCTATTAAAAAGAGAAGTGCAGATTGCAAGATAGTTCGCCGCAAAGGTAGACTATACGTAATAAATAAAAAGAATCCTAAATTCAAACAAAGACAAGGCTAATTATGGCAAGAATTGCAGGTGTTGATATACCAAAACAAAAGCGAGGAGTTATAGCATTGACCTATATCTTCGGTATTGGCAGAAGTTCAGCTAAGAAAATTTTAGCAACTGCCAAAGTAGACGAGAATACTAAAGTGTCTGATTGGAATGACGACGAAATCGGTAATATCCGTGAAGCTGTTGGTCAGTACACAATAGAAGGAGAATTACGTTCGGAAGTTTCTATGAACATCAAACGTTTGATGGATATTGGATGTAATAGAGGAATTAGACACAGAGCTGGTTTGCCGCTTCGTGGACAAAGAACTAAAAATAACTCTAGAACACGTAAAGGAAGAAGAAAAACTGTTGATAACAAGAAAAAAGCAACTAAATAATTTTTAATTATGGCTAAGTCAACAGTAAAAAAGAGAAAAGTAATCGTTGATTCTTTTGGTGAAGCTCACGTAAATGCTTCTTTCAACAATATTATCATTTCGCTTACAAACAAAAATGGTGACGTTATTTCTTGGTCTTCAGCAGGAAAAATGGGCTTTAGAGGAAGTAAGAAAAACACTCCTTATGCAGCTCAATTAGCTTCTGAAGATGCAAGTAAAGTAGCTCACGAGGCTGGTTTAAAGAAAGTAAAAGTATTCGTAAAAGGACCTGGAAATGGTAGAGAATCTGCAATCAGAGCTATCCATAATTCAGGAATTGAAGTAACTGAAATTATTGACGTTACTCCGGTTGCTCACAACGGATGTAGACCACCTAAAAGAAGAAGAGTTTAATTAATTGGTTATCGAAGGAAAGACCTTAATTCATAACCCAAATACATTTATACAATGGCAAGATACACTGGTCCCAAAACTAAAATAGCTAGAAAATTCGGAGAGGCTATTTTCGGAGCTGATAAATCTTTTGAAAAAAGAAATTATCCTCCAGGACAACATGGAAACAACAGACGTAGAGGAAAAAAATCTGAATACGCTGTACAGCTGATAGAAAAACAAAAAGCTAAGTATACTTATGGTATCTTAGAGCGTCAGTTTAGAAACATGTTCGAAAAAGCAACACGTTCAACAGGAATTACAGGTGAAGTTTTACTTCAACTTTGTGAATCAAGATTAGACAACGTTGTTTTCAGACTTGGAATAGCTCCATCTAGAAGAGCTGCTAGACAGTTAGTTTCTCACAAGCATATTACTGTGAACGGAGAGATTGTAAATATACCTTCTTACCAACTTAAACCTAACGATGTTGTTGCTGTAAGAGAGAAATCAAAATCTCTTTCTGCTATCAATGATTCTTTATCAGCTAACAAATCTGTTTACGAATGGATGACTTGGAATGCTGATAAAAAAGAAGGTACTTACTTTGCAGTTCCTACAAGAACTCAAATTCCTGAAAACATCAACGAACAGTACATCGTCGAATTATACTCTAAATAATTAATAGACAGAACTAATATTATGGCATTATTTAATTTTCAGAAGCCCGATAAAGTAATTATGGTAGAATCTACCGATTTCGAGGGCGTTTTCGAATTTAGACCACTTGAACCTGGTTATGGTTTAACAGTAGGTAACGCCTTGCGCAGAGTATTGTTATCAGCGCTTGAAGGTTTTGCTATAACTTCCGTTAGAATTGAAGGAGTAGATCACGAATTTTCAACTATTCCTGGAGTAGTAGAAGATGTTACTGAAATCATACTTAACCTAAAACAGGTTCGTTTCAAAAAGCAAGTTGATGAACTTGATAATGAAGCAGTAAATATTTCTGTTTCAGGTCAAGAAGTTTTGAAAGCAGGAGATTTTCAAAAATTCATGAATGGATTTGAAATTCTTAACCCTGATTTAGTGATTTGTAATATGTCCTCTGACGTTGCTTTCAATATGGAGATTACCATTGAGAAAGGTAGAGGGTATGTTACTGCTGAAGAAAATAAAACTGAAAAAGCTCCAATCGGAACAATATTTACAGATTCTATCTTTACACCTATCAAGAATGTTAAGTATAGTATCGAAAACTTCCGTGTTGAGCAAAAAACAGATTACGAAAAATTAGTTTTTGAAATTAAATCTGACGGATCAATTCATCCTAAAGATGCTTTAACAGAAGCTGCTAAAACACTTATTCATCATTTCATGTTATTTTCTGATGAAAGAATAACTCTTGAAACTGAAGAAATGTCTCAAGCTGATACTTATGATGAAGAATCATTGCACATGAGACAATTGCTAAAAACTAAATTAGTAGATTTAGATCTATCAGTTAGAGCATTAAATTGTTTAAAAGCTGCTGAAGTAGATACTTTAGGTGACCTAGTTACTTAAAACAAAAATGACTTGATGAAGTTTAGAAACTTCGGTAAAAAGTCACTTACTGAGTTAGAAGAGCTAGTTGCTAACAAAGGTCTTGACTTTGGTATGGATTTGTCAAAATATAAGTTAGATAAAGACTAGTCGTCGTAAAAAGAAAATACAATGAGACACGGAAAAAAAATAAATCATTTAGGGAGAAAAACAGCGCATAGAAAAGCGATGTTAGCTAATATGGCTTGCTCTCTTATAGAACATAAAAGAATCAATACTACAGTTGCTAAAGCGAAAGCTTTAAGACAGTTTGTTGAGCCTCTTATTACAAAATCTAAAGAAGATACTACGCACAACAGACGTCTTGTATTTTCAAAGTTAAGAAGTAAGTATGCGGTAGCTGACTTGTTTAGAGATGTAGCACCGAAAGTTGCTGACAGACCTGGAGGTTACTTGCGTATTATTAAACTTGGTAATCGTTTGGGGGATAACGCCCAAATGGCAATGGTTGAATTAGTTGATTTTAATGAGCTTTACAATCCTAATACTAAACAAACCAAGAAAAAATCTACTCGTAGAGCTGGTAAAAAAACAGCCACCGAGAATGTTGCTCCAACCACTGAAACAAAAGAAGCTTCTAGTGAAGAGTAAAATATCATACGATTTTTTATTATTAAAGGATAGTCTTTATTGGCTATCCTTTTTTTTATAATTTAAATTTTATACCCAAACCGATGAAGTACAAACAAAAAAAGGATGCAATTGTAGTATTAGAGGACGGTACTGTTTTTAAAGGAAAAGCCGTATCTGCTAATTTAGATACAGCTTATGGTGAAATCTGTTTCAATACTGGTATGACAGGTTACCAAGAAATATTCACCGACTCATCCTATTTCGGGCAAATTATGGTGACTGCAAACGTTCATATTGGAAATTACGGCGTTAAAAATGATGAAGCTGAATCTAATTCAGTTAAAATTGCAGGCTTAGTTTGTAAAAACTTTTCTTTTAATCCTTCTCGCTATGAAAGCGATGGGAGTTTAGAAGATTACTTAGATAAATACCAGACTTTGGCTATATCTGATGTAGATACAAGAGCATTAGTTTCACATATCAGAGACAATGGCTCAATGAACGCTGTTATAACTACAAAAGTAGATAATCTTGACGCAATAAGAAAAGAGTTAAAGGAGCTGCCATCAATGAAGGGCTTGGAGTTAGCTTCAAAAGTTTCTACAAAAGAAGCTTATGAAATTGCCTCAGAAACAGAAGAATATAAAGTTTCTATATTGGATTTGGGCGTTAAGTCAAACATTCTCCGTCATCTGTCAAAAAGAAACTGTTCTTTAAAGGTATTTCCTTGGAATGCTAGTTTAGAAGATTTAATGACTTATGAGCCAGATGCGATTTTTTTATCTAATGGACCCGGAGACCCCATGCCATTGACATCTGCAATTGAGTTAGCAAAAGAAGCTTTAGAAAAGCATATACCTATGTTTGGAATATGTCTAGGTCATCAGATTATATCTCTAGCTATGGGCTTACCAACCTTCAAAATGCACAATGGACATCGAGGAATCAACCATCCTGTAATCAATCTTGTTACGGGTAAATCTGAAATTACTTCTCAAAACCATGGTTTCGCTGTAGATAGAAACGCGGCGGAAAACCATGCTGATATCGAGGTTACCCACTTACATTTGAATGACGATACTTTAGCAGGAATTAAAATTAAAAATAAACCTTGCTTTAGTGTTCAATACCATCCTGAAGCAGGTCCAGGACCAAATGATGCAACTTACTTATTTGACGATTTTATTGATATGATAAAATCCAAAAAAGCATAAGAAAAAAGGCAACTATCTCGGTTGCCTTTTTTTGTATTACTAATAAGCTCTATGTTTTTAGAGAAGTACTATGTTTTATTTTTATTTCTATAACGTTTTAGCTGATAATTATTCATTTTTAGAGTCTTTGGTCATATTTACAATGCATATATTTTCGTAAATTGCATGAAATTTAAAATCAAATAAAATGAGTTCAATTTTAGACGTTCACGCAAGACAAATTTTTGATTCGAGAGGTAATCCAACTGTAGAAGTAGATGTGGTTACAGAATCAGGTGCTATTGGAAGATTTGCTGTTCCATCAGGAGCTTCCACTGGAGAACACGAAGCTGTAGAATTAAGAGACGGTGGTGATGATTATATGGGAAAAGGTGTGCTACAAGCAGTAGACAATGTAAATAATCTAATCGCTGATAAGTTACTTGGTTTTTCAGTTTTTGAGCAAACTGAAATTGATCATATGCTAATTGATTTAGATGGTACTCCAAACAAATCAAAGCTAGGAGCTAATGCAATATTAGGTGTTTCATTAGCATGTGCAAAAGCAGCTGCTGAAGAACTAGGAATGCCATTGTACCGTTACATTGGTGGAGTAAGTTCGAACGTATTGCCTGTTCCAATGATGAACATTATCAATGGTGGTTCGCACAGTGACGCTCCAATTGCTTTTCAAGAATTTATGATTATGCCTGTAAAAGCAGAAAGTTTTTCTCATGCATTAAAAATAGGAACAGAGATTTTTCATAACCTTAAAAAAGTTTTCAAAGACAGAGGATTAACTACTGCTGTTGGTGATGAAGGCGGTTTTGCGCCAGAATTAGAAGGCACAGAAGACGCGCTTGAATCTATCAAAAAAGCTGTTGAAATGGCAGGCTACAAATTTGGAGAAGAAGTATTTGTTGCTCTTGATTGTGCTGCTGCAGAATTTTATGTAGATGGAAAATACAACTACGCTAAATTTGAAGGCGAAAATGGAAAGATTAGAAGTGCAGAAGAACAAGTAGAGTACCTTGCAGAATTAGCAGAGAAATATCCAATTATTTCTATTGAAGATGGTATGGATGAAAATGACTGGGATGGATGGAAACTCCTTACAGAAAGACTGGGAGACAAAGTTCAATTAGTTGGAGATGATCTATTTGTGACTAATGAAAAAATCTTATCTAGAGGAATCGAAAATGGTGTTGCCAATTCAATCCTTGTGAAAGTAAACCAAATCGGAACACTTACTGAAACAATAAATGCTGTAAACATGGCAAAAAATGCTGGCTATACAGCTGTTATTTCACACCGTTCTGGAGAAACTGAGGATGCAACAATTGCAGATTTGGCTGTTGCTTTAGAGACAGGGCAAATTAAAACTGGTTCTGCTTCTAGAAGTGACCGTATGGCAAAATATAATCAACTTCTTCGTATTGAAGAACAACTAGGAGCAAATGCTATTTTTCCTGCAGAAAAAGCTTTCAAAGTAGGCTTCTAATTACGAAATTTTTCGTACTTTTAGGGTCGGTTTAAAATGAGGATTTAACATAAAGTTATGCCTGATTTTTAACCGACCCTTTCTTTGTTAACCTGTGCTTAACAAGCTTTTGTTTAAATTTGTAAAATATTATTAATAACATAAATATACATACATGAACGCATCTATTGAATTCAATGGAAATAAATATGAGTTGCCGGTCGTAAAGGGCTCCGAAAATGAGCACGCAATCGATATTTCAACTTTAAGAGTAGCAACAAAAGGATTAATAACCCTAGATAGAGGTTATAAGAATACAGGTTCTTGCGAAAGTGGAATCACCTTTCTTGATGGTGAAAAAGGAATTTTACGTTACCGAGGCTATGCTATTGAGGAGCTTGCTGAAAATGCAGGATTTTTAGAGGTTGCATACCTGTTGATTTTTGGAGAATTACCAAGTAAAGCTGAATTGGAAAAGTTTCATCAAGACATCAAAAATGAGTCTCAAGTAGATGAGGATGTCAAGAAGATTTTAGATGGTTTTCCTAAGTCAGCTCACCCAATGGGAGTTGTTTCTTCACTAACAAGTGCCTTAATTGCCTTCAATCCTGGTTCTGTTAATGTGGATTCAAAAGAAGATATGTACCAGGCTATTGTAAAAATAATGGGTAAATTCCCCGTGCTTTGTGCTTGGGCATTAAGAAAGAAAGCAGGTCAACCACTAGATTACGGAGATGATTCTCTAGGTTATATCGACAACATTCTTAAAATGATGTTCAAGAAGCCAAACCAAGAATACAAAATTAACCCCGTTGTGTCTTCGGCGCTCAATAAGTTGTTGATTCTTCATGCAGATCACGAACAAAACTGTTCTGCTTCAACAGTAAGAATTGTAGGTTCTTCTCATGCAGGGTTATTCGCTTCAATATCAGCAGGTGTATCAGCTCTTTGGGGACCACTTCACGGAGGTGCCAACCAAGCGGTAATTGAAATGCTAGAAGCAATCAAAGAAGATGGAGGTGATACTAAAAAGTATATGGCTAAGGCTAAGGATAAAGATGATCCATTTAGATTAATGGGATTCGGACATAGAGTTTACAAAAACTTTGACCCAAGAGCAAAAATCATCAAAAAATCTGCTGATGAAGTTCTAGGAGATCTGGGTATCCAAGACCCTGTTCTAGATATCGCTAAAGGTTTGGAAAAAGAAGCTCTAGAAGACAATTATTTTGTTGATAGAAAGCTTTACCCAAATGTAGATTTCTATTCAGGAATAATCTACAGAGCTTTAGGTATACCAACAGAAATGTTCACAGTAATGTTTGCTTTAGGAAGACTACCGGGGTGGATTGCTCAGTGGAGAGAAATGCGCCTTATGAAAGAACCTATTGGTAGACCAAGACAAATCTACGTAGGTGAAACATACAGACCGTATATGGAAATATCTAACAGATAATCCATCAATTACACACAAAAAACAGTTAATTACTTAAACATTAAAAAAGTAGTTGGCTGTTTTTTTCTATTTTCGAAGTAAATTTAATTAAAACATACAAAGCATGAAAAAATCAATAGTAAAGTTATTTAGCATTCTTTCAATAGCTACACTTATAGCGTGTGGAGGAGGCGAGGCAGATAAAAAAGACGATGCAAAAAAACCAATTAGCATAGGCAATAAAACAGAAGAAGCAGCTCCTGAAAAGAAAGTAGAAGATGATGGTGTAACAGAAATAGTGTTAGAGTCTTCTGATGAAATGAAATTCAATAGAAACCGACTTGTTACTAAAGAAGGTAACCAAGTAAAGTTAACATTGAAGCATACAGGACAAATGAGCAAAGAAACTATGGGACATAATTTTGTGCTCTTAGCAAAAGGTACAGACATTATGGCTTTTGGAGAAAAAGCTGCAGGAGCTCAGGAAAATGGTTACATACCTGAAGGTTCCGAAGAGATTATTGCATATACTGAAATGATTGGTGGTGGAGAAACAACCACGGTAACTTTCGATGCTCCTGAAAAAGGGGAATATGATTTTATCTGTTCATTCCCGGGGCATGTAGCATTAATGAAAGGAAAATTTATTGTTGAGTAAAGAATTATTCTTTCAAATTTATAAAGTAAGCCATCTGAAAAGGTGGCTTTTTTTATGAGGGTAACATGCTTAACAGAAAGCGACAAAATGACATAAATTTACTTAAAAAATATGCCATATTGGCAT
>SKIG01000110.1 GCA_007116535.1 Psychroflexus sp. | reverse complement strand
TTCATTTTCCCAACGGCTGTAAGTAAAAAAAATACGCGGATCGTGTTTGTCTTGAAAAAGCTTCAAATGAAAACAGCCTTCTTGGTTGCGAATTTGTTGTTTGTATCTTTCAAATAAAGCCTGAAAAGTTTCAATATGTAAAGATTGAAACTTCATTTTTACAATTCGTGTAATCATTCTTCAAAATTTACGGTGACGGTATTCATTTGTTTTAAACCCAAAAGTGAAGATGCTCCTCCTACCGTATGAGGATTACTCTTATAAATAGCAATTTCTAAATAATCTGATGCGTTAAAAACCGCCATGCGTTTCCCTTCTTCTTCTCGTTTAGACTTTTCAACAGTAAAATTGATGGCGTGACTATAGGAATCGAAAGTTTGTTTAAATATGTGATTTCGAGCGGCAATTTGAAACTTTCTCCCCTTGCCTACTTGACTAAATAGCTTTCTGTTGATATTGGTAATAGCGTTTCCAAAATTGTCTATATAAATAACATGACCAATAATTTGATTTTGCTTTTCGTTGATTATCGGGGTAAATTCTTTGAGTTGCTTGACTTCTTGACAAGGTTTGCCAATTACTTCCAAAGTCCCACCCCGTGCTATGTGCGCAGCGACTTTCACAAACACATCCAACACTGTAAAGTTAGTTTCTACCGTGTTGTGAATGTTTATTTCAACTACTTTTTCAGGTTTAATTTCGGCAGCAATTAGCGAAATGATTCCATTGTTAGCACAGACAAAAAAGTGACCATCTAAGAAAAGTGCCAAGTGTTTATTCTCCGGGGTTAATTCTGAATCTACACCAATTATATGGATAGTTCCTTTAGGAAAAACATGGTACGCATTTTTGATAATGTATGCAGCTTCACCAATATGAAACGGTGATACTTGATGAGTAATATCTACAATTCTTGCATCCGACAATTCACTAAGAATAGCTCCTTTTACCGCTCCAACAGAGTGGTCTTTTATTCCAAAATCAGTGGTTAATGTGATGATTGACATTTAATGCAAGCTTAAATTTAAATTCTGAATTTTAGTTTAGTATTTTTTGTAGATTTGTAATGCGAAATTAATCATAATGCCTTAAAAAAATAGCTTTTGAACGAACTTATTATTGAACTTTCTGAAATTAGCCCAAGTGACTTTTTTGGGCACAACAACCACCACATTGAACTGATAAAACGCTACTTCCCCAAGTTGAAAATTGTAGCAAGAGGCAACAAAATAAAAGCCTTTGGCGATGAGGAAGTTTTAGAAGAGTTTGATAAACGCATAGAAATGTTATGCGAACATTTTATGAAATACAATAAGCTTGATGAAAACATCATCGAACGTATTTTGACGAGTGATTCTCAAAAAGACTACGAAACAACAGTTACTTCAGGCGAGCCTATTTTGCACGGAGTTGGTGGGAAAATTATAAAAGCCCAAACTGTTAACCAACGTAAATTAGTCGAATCCATGGCTAAAAACGATATGGTGTTTGCTATAGGTCCTGCAGGAACAGGAAAAACCTATACAGGTGTTGCTTTGGCAGTAAAAGCTTTGAAAGAAAAGCAAGTAAAGCGAATCATTCTTACAAGACCTGCTGTTGAAGCAGGAGAAAATTTAGGATTTTTACCGGGGGATTTAAAAGAAAAACTCGACCCTTACATGCAACCGCTGTACGATGCGTTGAGAGATATGATTCCGCATGAAAAATTAGAAAGCTACATCGAAAAAGGAGTGATTCAAATTGCGCCCATGGCATTTATGCGTGGACGTACTTTAGACAATGCCTTTGTGATTTTAGACGAAGCGCAAAACACAACGCACGCACAAATGAAAATGTTCCTCACTAGAATGGGACGTAGTGCAAAATTTATGATTACAGGCGATCCTGGTCAAGTAGATTTACCAAGACGAGTAATTTCAGGATTAAAAGAAGCTTTGCTTGTTCTAAAACCTATCAAAGGAGTCGGAATAATCTATTTAGACGATAAAGATGTAATCCGCCACCGTTTGGTGAAGGATATCATCGCTGCATACAAATCCATAGAAAATCAAGAATAACCTACCTACGCTAATGAGCACATTACAATCAACACAACTACAGTTAGCCAATCAAGTTTCATTTTACAAAGGAAAAGTTAGAGAAGTCTATGAACTTTCTGACGAACGACTAATTATGGTCGCAACCGATCGACTAAGTGCTTTTGACGTGGTACTTCCTCAGGGAATTCCATACAAAGGACAAATACTGAATCAGCTTGCTTGCTATATGTTGGAGCAAACCAAAGACATTGTTCCGAATTGGTTACTTTCTTCTCCCGACCCAAATGTGAGTGTTGGTCTTAAATGTGAGCCTTTTAAAGTAGAAATGGTCATTCGTGGTTATTTAGCTGGACATGCTTGGCGTGAGTACAAATCTGGTAAAAGAACGCTTTGTGGCGTAAGTCTTCCTGATGGAATGAAGGAAAATGACGCGTTTCCACAGCCAATCATCACACCAACCACCAAAGCTTCCATTGGCGCTCACGATGAAGATATTTCAAAAGAAGCTATCTTATCCAACGGAATAGTTTCTGAAGAAGACTATGCCATTTTAGAGAAATACACTTACGCTTTATTTAAAAAAGGAAGTGAAATGGCTAAAAATTCAGGACTTATTTTAGTGGATACTAAATATGAATTTGGAAAAACAAAAGACGGTAAAATTGTCGTTATTGATGAAATACATACGCCGGACTCTTCTCGTTATTTTTACTTAGATACTTACCAAGAATTGCAAGACAAAGGAGAAAAACAGCGTCAACTTTCTAAAGAATTTGTTCGTGAGTGGTTGATAGAAAATGGCTTCCAAGGAAAAGAAGGACAAAAGATCCCTGTACTTTCTGAAGAATTTGTCAATTCAGTTACAGATAGGTATATTGAATTGTACGAAACTATTACACAGATATCATTTGTAAAGGCCGAAAATACGGATATAAATAAGCGTATTCAACAGAATTTGGATGCTTATTTAGCCGAGTAAAATTTTTGTTACCTAATTCAAACTTTTCAATGCAACTATTGTTACTGAAAAAAGATTGATAATCGTCTATTTTTGCTTCAAAATAAAAGAAGATATTATGAGCAAAAGTTTTAATGAAATAATACAATCAGAAATACCCGTTTTAGTTGACTTTTTTGCAACTTGGTGTGGGCCTTGTCAAATGTTAGGGCCAATTTTAAATGAGGTAAAAGAAACATTGGGTGAAAATGTAAAGATTATCAAAATAGACGTTGATAAAAACCAACAACTTGCTTCTCAACTTCAAGTAAGAGGGGTTCCGACGCTAATTTTATACAAAAACGGCGAACAACTTTGGAGACAAAGTGGTGTTTTAAGCAAAGATGATTTAGTTGAGATTATTCAACAAAACGCATAAAAAAAGTCGCTCTATTGAGCGACTTTATTTTGCTGGTTAAGTATTCAAACTTAATGAATAATTCAAGTGATTACTTACTTGACTTTACTGCTAAAGCATAAATTACTAAACCAAATCCGATTTTGTTGACAGCGTCACCGATATTGTAAACTACGTTCATGTCTATATTTAGCGCATGAATTCCATCGTACCAACCGTCTGTTCCAAGCATGTAACCCAATGGATAGATTGCCCATCCTACAAGCACAAACCAACAAAGAATTTTGTGTGCTTTTAATACTTCGCCTCCTGCTTCTTCAGCAAGTTTCTTGGCTTTCCCTAACCAAATGTCATACACAATTACAAAGTAAGCAACACCTGAAACAAAGCCCCAAAATGCAGCTTGATCAGTAAATACTGCTTCCCCAAAATAACCTGTTACTAACATAACTACCGAAAGGAAAATCAATCTCCACATTAGAGATTGCTTAGCCCCTGCTACCTTTAGAATAAGATAGAATTCCACACACATTAATGGAACTGTTAGCACCCAATCTACATAACGGAAGAAAGTCGGTGATTCACCAACTGCATCCCAATAATCACGCATGTAGAAATAATGCACAGCTGCAATAAAGGTAATTAATCCTGAAACCAAAACTGAAGTTCGCCACTTCTTGTCAAATTGATTTAGGGATAAAAAGAAAAAGGCAGATGCCGCCATCATGGCCATACTGCCTACGAAAAACGTAAAGCCAACGTAATCGTCATTCGCGATTTTTGATACATCGGCTAAGAAATACATAAAATTACTCATAGTGTTATAAATTTTTGATTTGTAGAACCAAATGTAGTAAAAGATTAAACATGATAATTATTTATTAAGAAAAATTTTTGATTAAATTTGAAAACTTAATAATTATTAATGTTAGAAAATAAGAAATATATAATTCTACTAAGCCTTGCAAGTGTATTAATTGCTAGTTTGTTAGCAGAAACCTATAGCATGATCTTTGCCTTAGTATTAATTTTTAGTTTCGGATTATTGCATGGCTCAAATG
This sequence comes from Psychroflexus sp., assembly GCA_007116535.1. Taxonomy (GTDB): domain Bacteria; phylum Bacteroidota; class Bacteroidia; order Flavobacteriales; family Flavobacteriaceae; genus Psychroflexus. Next base: position 1,182 of record SKIG01000110.1, on the reverse strand, counting down.
ATATTCAGATCATTCAAAAGATGACTAATTTCAGAAAAAGAGACAAAATAAAATATATCATGCTTTACCTATTAATGGTAATAATAGGACTGGTATTGTTTTTAGTATTTCCAAGGTTAGCACTTCCTTTTTTCATCCTCATAAGCGCCTATCATTTTGGTGAACAGCATTTTCAAATTGAAATCAACTCTAAAAAAGAGTATCCTATTTTAAAAATTGGCTTGTTCTTTAGTTACGGAATATACCTATTCTCTTTATTATTCTTCTCTCAATACGAAAGTTCAAATGAAATAGTTAGCGATTTTGGTTCCTTCTGGCCTGAAAAATCAACAATTGGTTACATTTTAATCATAAGTACTTTTATTGCATTTACAACTGTAATTATAAGTTCTAAAGTTAAACTTCTAAAAAATCAAGCATTTTTTGATGAATTAATTTATTTAATCATATATGTGCTTGTGTTTAATAGTGTTGACTTAATTGTTGGATTTGCTATTTATTTCACTTTTTGGCATAGTTTACCATCACTTAAAGACCAACAGAAATATCTGTATGCTGATAACTCAATTACTTCCTTTGTAAATTATTTTAAAAAAGCCTGGATATATTGGGTTATATCTTTAGTTGGTTTATTCGCTTTCATATTTTTTCTGTATGATTACAAACATATGTATTCACTTTTTTTTTCTTTTGTAGCAGCCATAACTTTCCCTCACGTAGTTATTATGAGAAAAATGTTCTCAGATTATGGTGAAAAAGAATAAACATGTGTATGATTTATTTTAAAATAGTAACTAAAAACATTACTTTTGCCTTAACTAACATAATCAATGGTTGCAAAAAAACAAACACACTTTGAGATATCTGAACGGAAAATACTTCTACGTATTGTAGATGTACTAATCGTCATATTTTCGCTTTACATATCAGCCAAATTCTTTAATCAAACTTACTTTAGGATTACCGACCAGTTTGCAAATTGGTCTATTTTACTGAGTTTCTATCTTGTTTTATTCGGAACGATTTTTGAAATTTATGACTTACAAAATGCTGAAAGTCGCTACAAAGTCTATAAAAATATAACACTCACTTCATGTCTTACTGTGTTATTCTTCCTTTTTACCCCTAAATACACCCCTATCTTACCTGAAAATAGAGTGCAAATACTGTATTTCTTTTCGA
>SKIG01000065.1 GCA_007116535.1 Psychroflexus sp. | reverse complement strand
TGAACCTCCTTCGTCGGTTTAGCTCGTGTGTTTGTTATTTTTTTAAAAAGGTACTCGTGAACCTCCTTCGTCGGTTTGCCTTTCATAACGAAGTTCTAATGCATAAACCTGGATAAATAAAAAATATACTAATTATTTGAGTTTTCATCCATTTAATCATAAAATTTCCCTTAATAGTGATATTACAAAGGAATATTCCCATGTTTTCTATCAGGTCTTGCTACTTCTTTGTTTTCTAGCATTGCAAACGAACGTATCAACTTTCTTCTTGTCTCTTCAGGCATAATAACCTCATCTACAAAGCCACGTTGGGCGGCACGGAATGGGTTAGCAAACTTTTCAGCATATTCCGCTTCTTTCTCTAATAATTTTGCTTGTGGGTCTTTGGCAGCTAAAATTTCTTTTCTAAAAATAATTTCACAAGCTCCTTTTGCTCCCATTACTGCAATTTCAGCAGTTGGCCAAGCATAATTGAAGTCAGCGCCAATATGCTTGGAGTTCATCACATCATAAGCTCCTCCATATGCTTTTCTGGTAATAACAGTGATTCTCGGAACAGTAGCCTCAGAAAGTGCATAAAGTAATTTAGCTCCATGTAAAATGATACCATTCCACTCTTGGTCGGTACCTGGCAAAAATCCTGGAACATCTACCAAAACAAGTAGAGGAATATTGAAGGCATCGCAAAAGCGAACAAAACGTGCGGCTTTTTTAGAAGCATCTACGTCTAAAACACCTGCTAAACTCATGGGTTGGTTGGCGACAATTCCTATTGACTTCCCTCCTAACCTTGCAAATCCAACAAGAATATTGTCTGCATAATTTTCGTGTATCTCGAAGAAAGAAGCTTCGTCGATAATACCATCGATAACCTGATGCATATCGTAAGGTTTGTTAGCATTTTCGGGAACAATGGTATTGAGTTGTTTTCTAACTTCGTCCTTAAGTTGGAAATCTATTGAAGGTGCTTTGGACTTGTTATTTTGAGGAATATAACTCAACAGTTTCTTTACTTTTTCAAGACCGTCTACATCGTTTTGAGCAGTTAAATGCGTAACTCCTGATTTGGTAGAATGTGCGCTAGCACCTCCTAATTCTTCCGAAGTAACTTCTTCATTGGTAACTGTTTTTACTACGTTTGGCCCTGTAACAAACATATAACTAGTGTCTTGAACCATGATCGTGAAATCTGTCATCGCTGGAGAATAAACAGCTCCTCCCGCACAAGGTCCCATGATTGCAGAAATCTGTGGTACCACACCTGATGCCTGAACATTACGGAAAAAAATGTCTGCATAACCACCCAATGAACGTACACCTTCTTGGATTCTAGCGCCACCTGAATCATTCAACCCAACAATTGGAGCACCAACTTTAACGGCATGATCCATGATTTTACAAATTTTCTCGGCGTGTGTTTCGGAAAGTGCTCCTCCAAAAACGGTAAAATCTTGTGCATATACACAAACCAATCTTCCGTTAACAGTTCCGTAGCCTGTCACAACACCATCGCCATAAAACTGCTGCTTATCCATTCCGAAGTCGGTAGTTCGGTGAGTTACAAGCATGCCCATTTCTTCAAAAGAACCTTCGTCTAAAAAGTATTCTATTCGCTCACGAGCTGTAAGCTTCTTTTTTTCGTGTTGCTTGGCAATTCTATCTTCGCCTCCTCCAAATTTAGCTAAGGTGATTTTTTCTAAAAGCGTATCTATTTTTTTGCTGCTCATTTTTAATTCTTTTGGGTAAATTAGTTAGAAGATGTTGGAATACTGAGTACTTTTTTGTCTTCAAAATACTGTTTTAAAGCAATATAAGCCGCAAGTTTAGCTTCTTCATCTTGGTCTTTCTTCAGTAAATCTGGTGTATAATATTGCTTGACAAAATGAGTGTCGAAATTTCCACTAACGAAAGCTTCATGTTCGCATACAAATTTTCCAAATGGAAGTGTTGTTGCTACTCCTTCAACTTGGTATTGCTGAATAGCTTCTAACATTAGTTGAATGGCTTCGATTCTTGACTTTCCATAAGTTACTAATTTAGAAAGCATGGGGTCGTAATAAATCGGCACTTCCATTCCTTCTTCAAAACCATCATCTACTCTTATTCCAACTCCTTTTGGAGGTTGGTATTTGGATAAAAGACCTACACTTGGTAGAAAATCATTCAATGGATCTTCGGCATACACACGAAGTTCGAGTGCATGACATTTAATTTTCAAATCCTCTTGCGAAAAAGCTAATTTTTCTCCTCTAGCAACTTTCACTTGTTGCTCGACCAAGTCGATTCCTGTGATTAGCTCTGTAACGGGATGCTCCACTTGAAGGCGTGTATTCATTTCTAAGAAATAGAAATTTTTGTTTTCATCCATAAGGAATTCCACCGTTCCTGCACCCACATAATCACATGCTTGAGCTACGCGAACAGCGGCCTCGCCCATTGCCTTTCTAAGCTCGTTGTCTAATAAAACTGAAGGAGCTTCTTCGACAACTTTTTGGTGTCTTCGTTGCACGCTACATTCACGTTCAAAAAGGTATAAGATATTTCCGTGGGTATCTGCTAATATTTGAATTTCAATATGTCTCGGTGAGCCAACGTATTTTTCAATAAATACGGAACCATCGCCAAAAGCTGATTCTGCTTCAGAAATTGCACGTTTCATTTGGCTTTCTATTTCACTTTCGGTAGTCACAACGCGCATTCCCTTTCCTCCACCTCCTGCAGAAGCTTTTATAAGTATAGGATAACCAATTTCGCTTGCAATATTTCGCGCCTTCTCAATATCGGTAATAGCCTCTTCAATTCCCGGAACCATTGGGATTTTATAGGACTTAACCGCTTCTTTTGCGGCTAATTTATCTCCCATCACACGAATTGCCTTAGATTTTGGCCCAATAAAAGTGATATTGTTTTGCTCTATTTTTTCAGCAAACGATGCATTTTCCGAAAGAAACCCATACCCGGGATGTATGCCATCTACCCCTAATTCTTTACATACCTCAATTATTTTGTCTGCTCGCAAATAAGATTCATTTGAGGTTGCTTTTCCTAAGCAAACAGCCTCATCGGCAAACTTAACATGCGGAGAATGTCTGTCTATTTCGGAATATACGGCAACTGATTTAATTCCCATTTTTCTGAGGGTTTTCATTACTCGAAGAGCAATTTCTCCTCTATTGGCTACAAGTATTTTTTTCATACTGATATTATTCAAATTCGATTAATAAATCGTTTTTAGCAACGGTTTGACCTTTTTCAACAGCTAGCTTTTTGATTACTCCAGAACGTGGAGATGTTAATACATTTTCCATTTTCATGGCTTCAATGATAAGTAAAGCTTGTCCTTCTTCTACCTCATCGCCTTTATTGACGTTAAGTTCAAAAACTAAACCTGGCATGGGTGCTTTTAGTTCGTTTATCTGTAATTGAGCACCGACACTAAGTCCCATTTCTTCAATCAGACTATCTAGTGGTGTATCTATTTTTACTTGATAGTCAGTTGAATTAACTTTTACAGTATATCTTTTAATTAAAAAATCGCTTGTAACAATGGATGCATGAACTGATTTGTTGTCATTAAGTAAATGAAATTCATTTGTTTGAATAGAAATAATATCTAAATCATTTATTTCTTCTGCTGCAATTGAAAAGTCTTGAAGCTTGTCGACTTTTACTTTGTAGGTTTCTTTCATTGGAATTGTTTATGGGGTAAAAATAAATAAACTAAAACGATTTCGGGTTTTGGTGAAACATATGTTGCTAAAATAGTATAGCTAAATTTACCATGCAAAAGCAATTTTTGCATTTTCATGAGTAATACTAAGCGGTTCTAACTGATCTGAAATTAGTATATATGGGAGATTATTCATCTTTGTGTAAAGAGGGATTGACTTGCTTATTTTCAATTTACTTTTTAATTGCTTTGGCATACTAACACTAAAATTAAAATAGTGGTGTGTTGAATGGGATGTAAATGAATAGACAAATTCATTTTTAATTAAAGAAAATATTTTCACCTCACTTCCTTTCCAATTAACGAGTGTTTCCCAAAAACCAAGGGAGGGTTCAATAGACAAAATCTCGAATTGTAAAGGGTTTAATTTCATAGAAAAATTAAATTCTCTTTGAAAGGCTTTGTAGCAGGCTTCCTTGATTGACCAAACTATATCATAGGTTCTCTCGTCTTTTTCAGGTAAAATAATTAGTTCTTCTTCTGAGCAAATTTTTCTGAATTTTCTTTTGAACCTACTTGCATCTCCATGATGGTAGGTGTCAAAAAAAACTAGATCGTTACCAATCATTTCTAATCATTTAACTTAGCTTGAATAATTTCAAGACTCTTACCCACATTTATCATTTGCTCCATTTCTTCATTTTCGATGCAGATATTGAACTTGTCTTCTACATCCAAAATCACATCTACCAAATGAGCTGAGTTAATTTCTAAATCTGTTATAAAATTAGTTTCTTCGTTTAAACCATTAAGCTTTTTTTTATCTGAAACATAAGCTTCTAAGATTTCAGACAAGTGTTTTTCTAGCTCTGAATTTTTCATGATTGCAATTGTTTTCTTTTAAGTTTGACTTCAACTGAAATAAGGTCAATTTTGTTTTGAATCTTTCTGTTTTTTTATTGCTAATTTAGCTTCAAAGGAATGAAACAATAGATTAACACCAGACATGATAAGAATTAATGAAAGTGTACCTGCCAAAATCCACTCCCATGTTTGTGTATCGGGATAATGTTTTAAAAAACCACTTTCAACTAAAGCGGCAAGACCAAAGCCCAAAAGGCCTGATCCTACTCCACCGCTAATCCAGTATTGTTTTTTTAATTTATTTTGAAGTTTTTGATTCACTCTTTTCAAAACTTTTGTTTAATTCGACTAAAATATTCAATCATTTAGGCATAAACGTACATTTTACGCTAAATTTTTATTAAATGTACTAAGTAAAAACGACTCTACTAGTTGAAAATAGAGTCGTTTTATGAGGGTTAATCGTATATGTTTAAATACAATATTTCAAAAAAAACCTACTTAATTATTTTGAATGATTGAGTATTTTTTGAAGTTTCAATCTGAAGTAAATACATGCCATTTGGCAGTGAATTTAAGTCTTGAATTTTAAAACTTGATTCGTTGTTTATTTTATTTTGTCGTATCAATCTTCCTTTTAAATCAACTAGTTTATAAGATTGAATACTCTCTGTTGACTGAACTCGAATATAATCGACAAAAGGATTTGGATACACTTGAAAAGCTACCTTTTCGAAGTCATTTGCTCCCAATGTATATGGTTGCCCTTTTAAAGATATATTATCATACCTGTTATTTCCATTGTTTTGGTTGGTGTTACCTTCAAATTCGATTTTAATCTTAAAGTTTTCATTGTTATTGACTCCTGGAATAGTTGAAAAATCAATTTCTACGAGCTGATAGTCTTCTGTAATTGTGAAAGAATTTGTTGTTAATCCATCACTTATAAAGTTAGTTCCGTCTACACTATAAGTAAGTATATTTTGAAGCATACCTTGTCCTGAACGATGCACTGCATAAGAAAAGATTAAATCTTTGTAACCTGTAGCATTCAAATCGAAAACTAAACTTCGGTTTTGTGAATTATTTCTTACTCGTAATGCAGTTCCTTCTGCTTCACCTAAATACAAATTTAATT
>SKIG01000240.1 GCA_007116535.1 Psychroflexus sp. | reverse complement strand
CTTCAAAAAAATCAATTGGTATACTATGCTGAACAGAGAACTTTCGAATAATGAAGAAACTAAAATTTCGTTTATTTGTAGTTAAATCTAATTAATACTGCTAATTTGGTTTATTCTTGACCTCCTATTGTATTTGGCAGTTTAATTATCAATCGCTTGTTTTTTTTTTTTTTTATACAAAGGGATAAGGTATCTAATAGAGTAGGAGAAGCCACTACCAACCCTTGAGTCTTGGTACGTACGACCGAATCCTGGGATATTCATATGCGCAAAATTTGTTAACTCACTTTCATTCAATCGAATCATCAATTGAAAATTAAAGTCCATGAACAGGTTCCTGACCATCTCAACCCTAAAGCCGAATAAAAACTCTGCCCATCCTGCAGTTAGATTAGAAAAACTTCGGTTAACTTCATTCATTTGTGGGGGGAAGAATTGTTCTCTTGGCGTATCACTAGGAGGGAAGGTGAGTTGCCGAACTGTTGGCGTATAGCTTACTAGCTCATGAGAAAATGCGGCAAACCCATACCTAACGCCACCATAAATGAGGTTTTCCATGCCAATCCAATTTTCAAAGAAATTATAATTAGCACCTACTTTTAAATAACCACCATTTGTTTCTACAAGCATGTTAGCTTCATCAAAAATATACTCATCGTATCCAAGTTCGCTTGCTAGCCATATTTTTTCAGTCAACCTAAAGTCTCCAACTACGCCATAACTCGTGTAGTTATCATCCAGAAGTCCTCGAATGTTTTTCCCAACATCATAGCCCAAAGTCACACCATAACGCTCTTTGTAATAAAGCGTGTCTTGTTGCGCATAACTTTCGCCAATGGCAAAAAATACGCTAATGAAAAATATAAAGATGTGTTTGATTTTCATTTCTAATGTTACTTTGTTGAACCGAAAGGTTTCTTATCCAATTAGTCTCTGGTGCTTGTGCAGTTCTTCTTATCGCTTGAAAGTCTAAAAATTCACCTCTAAAACCACAAGCGCGATTTACATAAACATCACTTACTCTGTAATTAAATTGTAGTTCGTCAACATTTAATGTTTCAGGGTTACTTGCATTAATCGCAAATAAATAGGAAGTTGTGTTTTCAGTATTTCTTAATGGAATTCTTAGTTCGTTTGTTGAAGCAATACTGATAGTATCTGATGCTCCAACTGCTACGAAAGCAAAGTCTTGAACAGGCTTTAACGACTCAGGCTCATTGATATCGTAAAACTCTATGATAAGCATTGGAGTTACATCAAAACTTAATGAACATAAATCATCTCTTTCACAAGAGGAAGTCATCGTCAAACCAACTATAAGAAGGAAAAAGTATTTGAATAATGAATTTTTACACATGACTTCTTTTTTCTAAACAAACTACATTTTCTACATGATGTGTTTGCGGAAACATATCTACTGGTTGCACTTTTGAAACTATATACATATGGTCAAGTAAAGCCAAATCTCTCGCTTGTGTTGCAGAATTACAGCTTACATAGACTATCTTTTTCGGAGCCACTTTTAGCAGTTGGTCTATCACATCTTTGTGCATTCCGTCTCTAGGAGGATCGGTAATGATAACATCAGGTTTTCCGTTTTCAGCAATGAATTCTTCGGTAAAAATATATTTCATGTCACCTGAAAAAAATGTAGCATTGTCAATACTATTTAGACTGGCATTTTCTTTGGCATCTACAATTGCTTCAGGAACTGCTTCAATTCCAACAACTTTTTTGGCTTTTTTAGCGACAAATTGAGCAATTGTTCCTGTTCCTGTATATAAATCATAGACTAGTTCTTCCCCTGTAAGATTCGCAAAATCCCTAGTTACTTTATACAACTCATAGGCTTGTTCTGAATTGGTTTGGTAAAAAGATTTGGCATTAATTTTAAATTTTAGCCCTTCCATTTCTTCAGTGATGAATTCTTTTCCCGAAAAGCAAATAACTTCTTGGTCGTAAATGGTATCATTACCTTTTTCGTTGATGACATACAATAGCGAGGTTATTTGCGGAAAGTTATCTTTTATAAAACTCATCAGCAACTTAATTTGTTCTTTTTCATTTTTAAAAAACTGAATAAGAACCATCACTTCACCTGTGCTAGTAGTGCGAATCATCAATGTACGAAGCAATCCTTTTTGTTCTCTTGGGTCGAAAAAATCTAGGCTATTTTTGGTAGCAAATTCTTTGATGCTGTTTCTTAGTAAATTACTTGGCTCAGCTTGAAGGTGACATTTTTCGATATCGAGAATTTTGTCCCACATTCCTGGAATATGAAAACCTAAGGCGTTTCTTTCTTTAATTTCGACTCCTTCTTCTTTTTCTTCATCAGTAATCCAACGGTTGTTGCTGAAGGAGAATTCCATTTTATTTCTGTAGAAGAAAGTTTCCTTGCTTCCTAATATTGGACTTATTTCAGGAAGTTCAATTTTGCCAATACGGCGAAGATTTTCGGTTACTTCTTTTTGCTTGTAGAATAATTGATGTTCATAGCCCATATTTTGCCATTTACACCCTCCACAAGTCCCGAAATGTTGACAAACTGGTGTTACTCTTTTGTCTGAAGCTTCAATAAAATCGATGGCTTTTGCATGAAAATAGCCTTTTCTTTTTTTGTAAGTTTGTACGTTAACCACATCACCAGGAACGGCGTTATCTATAAAAATGACCTGACCTTCAGGTGCTTTTCCAATGGATTTTCCCTTCGCTCCTGCATCAATCACGTGAATGTTTTCAAAAACTTTCCTTCTTCGGCTCTTATGCTTCATATAATTTATATACTTAATCAATGAGAAACTAAATTCTCTAAACTGCTTGCAAAAATAAGGCTTTATTGTTCATAGTGAAGCACTAACTTACCTTTCTCCAAACCTTAGCTAAAATAAAACCACTAGCACTTACTAAAAATAGGCAAATAGCAGCCCAAAAATAGTCTTTGTAAATAAGGTTTCCAATCAAAAATAATAGGGCATATACCGCTATTATACCAACGAAAAATGCTAAACTTTGGTATTTGATATTGTGCCAAGGTTTTTTTCCGTCAAAGACTAGTGTTTTAAACTTATCAATATGTTGTTTTTTGCTTGGATTGGTCAAAAAACTGACGGAAATCCAAGCAATACTAGTGAGTATTACACCAATTATTAATTTTTCATGGGACAAAAATTCCCACATATTCCAATTGAGTTTGTCATGAATGAAGAATACAAAAGCAATGATAAACGAACTTAGCATGGCAGCAATTTCGCTATATGGATTTATTTTCATCCAAAACCAACGCAGAATAAAAAGCAAGCCCGTTCCTGCGCCAATTTGAAGTAATAAGTCGAAGGCTTCTTTGGCTTCTTCTAAAACTAAAGCTAGTAATGCAGCTAGAATCATTAGACTAACGGTAGTAAATCTTCCGACCCTAACTTGTTTCTTTTCGGAAGCATTAGGATCGATAAATCGTGCATAAAAATCGTTGACAACATAACTGCTACCCCAGTTGAGATGTGTTGAAATGGTACTCATAAAAGCTGCGATTAATGAAGTTGCCACCAAACCGAGTAAGCCCGAAGGTAAAAATTGAAGCATTGCCGCATATGATAAGTCGTCTTTTATATATTGAGACGATAGCTGTGGAAAAGCTTCTGAAAGTTGCGAAAGAGTTGGATATACAACTATTGAAGCTAAGCCTATCAAAATCCATGGCCAAGGACGAATGGCATAATGAGTAATGGTAAAAAATAAACTTGCTTTTACCGCATGTTTTTCGTTTTTTGCTGCTAACATGCGCTGAACAATGTATCCGCCTCCGCCAGGTTCGGCACCAGGATACCAAACACTCCACCACTGAACCGCAAGAGGAACCAAAAATAGAGGAATAAAGACTTCAGGTTGATAAAAATCTGGGAATAAGCTTGTTTTTGAAGCTACTTCTGGCTGCAAGAATAATTGATCTAAGCCGCCGATTTCGGGAAGTTGAATAATGTAAATACACGCCCAAACACTCCCTACCATAGCGATAATAAACTGAATAAAATCAGTCAAAATGACTCCTCTTAGTCCTCCTAATCCGCTGTAAATTACCGTTACAACAGCAGCAATCCCAAGTGTTTGAAAAGCTGAAAAGCCGAACATAACATGACCAATTTTTATGGCTGCTAAACAAACCGTTGCCATAATCACTATATTGAAGAAAACCCCCAAATATAGGGCTCGAAAACCACGCAAGAATGCAGCGCTTTTTCCTGTATATCGTAGTTCGTAGAATTCTAAGTCGGTGGTAATATTGCTTTTTCGCCAAAGTTTTGCGTAAAAAAATACAGTAAGCATCCCAGTCAGTAAAAAAGACCACCACACCCAATTTCCAGCCACCCCATCAGAGCGAACTATTCCAGCAACCAAACCGGGTGTGTCTGCTGCAAAAGTAGTTGCAACCATAGAAACTCCTAATAACCACCAAGGCATATTTCTCCCCGAAAGAAAGAAATTTTTAGTGCTTTTTCCACTTTTTTTTGCTGCGTAAAGTCCTATGAGTATACTAACTCCAAAAAATGAAATAATGATGATTATGTCAAGGTTACTGAGTAGCATAATCAAGCATCTTTACAAGCTACGAGGCTGATTTCTATGGGAGCATCTTTAGGGAGTCTTGCTACTTCTACCGTTTCTCTTGCTGGCGCGGTTGCTTCATCAAAATAGCTCGCATAAACCTCATTTATGTGCTGAAAATCGTTCATGTCTTTGATGAAAATACTTACTTTGATTACGTTTTCAAAATTCATTTCAGCCGCTTGAAGAATTTGCTTCAAATAGTCCATTACTTGTTTTGTAGCTAATTTTATGTCATTCATTTCTACAAATCCAGTTTCCATATTCAACGGAATTTGCCCTGAGGTGTACAACATATTATTAATTAAAACCGCTTGATTGTAAGGACCAATTGGAGCAGGAGCAAGTGGTGTTTGTATAATTTTTTTCATGGTACTATTTTTATCCTAGTTATATCTTAGAACGTATCGATTCAATATAATTTTTTGTTTAGCTTCGAGCCTTTTAGCTATGTTTGTCTTAGTTTCCTTTCATCTTTGTTTAGCTTCGAGCCCTTCGGCTATAGCTCATGACAGGCTTAGTTGAGAAGTGGATGGTTCTCGACTCCGCTCGAACATAAAACAAAACTTTGATAATTCATTTTATAAAATATCTCTTTGATGATGCATGCTCTTAAGATTGTCAAAATAAATCTTCTTCATTTCACAAATAATCCTACCTCAAATGTAATAAAATTAAAGTTCTTTATCTCAAAGTTCTATCAGGCTCTCTGTTTCTGTCAAACTTAAGGTCTCGTAACATGTTTGCACTAATCCCAATAAAGAAAAACCATGATTCCCTTGGTCCAATGGGCGTCCAGTTGACACTCATATTAAAACTTCCTAAATCTCTATTGAAACGCAGCTGAGTAAAAGTGAAGCCATTGTTTGCCATATCATAACCCGAATACAAACCAACCCTCCATCGTGGTGACAATTCAACATCTCCAGAGAACATTACAGAGTGAGCTGTAATCATATCTTGCCTTGCTGTGTTGGTGTAAGTTACCGTATAAGCAAGATTTAAGTTCCAGGGAATTTGGTAGTTATAAAACTCATTATCGTCTTCTTTGGGCTCGGGTGGCCGCTGACTTCG